>NZ_JBSFJF010000019.1:0-133301 GCF_053597915.1 Streptomyces sp. NPDC001219
CGGGGCCGTGATGCCGGTCTGGTACCTCACCTCGCTCATCCTCGTCGCGGTCTGGGCCATCGCCGGGTGGCACCACCACGGCACCGGCCTCGTCGTCACCGCCGGCGCGCTGCTGATCCTCAGCGTGATCATGTCGATCCTGCTGCTCGTCCCGATCAACAACCGGGGCAAGACATGCACCCCGGACAACCGGCCCGCCGACTGGAAGCAGCAGATGAACCGCTGGGACCGCCTCCACCACGTCCGCGTCGCCGTCATCATCGCCGCCTTCACCCTGCTGGTCGCCGCCGTCACGAGCGGAGAACCCGCTCATCGATCACGACCCGACACTCGCCCAGGGCGTTTCGGTTGGATCGTCCGGTCGCCGGCGCCGGGTGCCGTTGGCTGACGCGCAGTGGGTGCGGACTGAGCCGTTGTAGCCGGATCAGATGGCTCGCCAAATACGTGGTGGTGCACGGAACGTCGGCGGTAGGGGCCGGCCCGGACGGGCGAGCTTTCGTCAGGTGTGGCCAAGCGATTCAGCTGTGGAGGTGTCCCAGCGGTACGACGACGAGCCACGCGGTGATGAGGCGGAGACCGTCGCGTTCCTGGCCAAGCTCGCAGGGCAACAGAACGCCCTGGAACTCGCAGTGGGAACCGGCCGGGTCGCGTTGCCCCTCATGCGGGTGGGGGTACGGGCAGGCGGGAGTTTGACGACAGGTCCTAGTCGACGCCGGGCGCGGTGCTCTTCCTGCCCCGCGCATCGGCGACGGCGTACGGCAGTCCGGGAAGGAGCAGCACCGGGGCCGCCCACAGTGGCATGGTGAACAGTGCCCCGTCGCCACCCAGCCACAGGGAGAGCAGCACGGCGGCCAGGCCGGCGGCGAGGGCGACCGCCAGGTTCCTGCCGAGCCCCAGGCTGCCGCGCCGTAGCTCCCAGGCGACCGTGACCGCTGCGAGGACGGCCCAGAAGGCGACATCGTCCACGCGCACGACCCGTTCGGTGGTCCACCGGAGCAGGCACGTGATCAGTACCAGGCAGCCGATCACGAAGCAGACCATCGCCGCTGTGCGGAGCAGCCGGCGGGCGAACGGAGTGCGGGCCCGCGCCCAGGACGCGGCGAACTCCTTGACGTCGTCGCCCACGACGTCCTGGGGTGTGCGGCCTGCGGCCGCCGCGTCCTCCAGATGGGCGGAGAGTTCGTCGAGCATCTCCCGGACAGATCCGTCGTCGATGCCGCGGTACTCCCAGTTGCTGCGGCAGATCGCGAGTATCTGCTGGCTCGTCATGGTGCGCTGGTCCGTCATGGTGCGCTTTCCCCCGTGGATTCGGTGGCGTCCAGAATCCGCCCCACACGCCCGCTGAAGGCGTGCCACACGGCCCGGCCGCTCGCCAGTTCGGCACGTCCCGCTTCGGTCAGGCGGTAGTACTTGCGTGGGGCGCCACCGCTGGCCGACGGGGCGCGGTACGAGGAGATGACCCCTTCCCGCTCCAGCCGGGCGAGCAACGGATAGATACTGCCTTCGCTCACGAGATCGAGCCCGTTGTCGGCGAGTGCCGCCACGAACTCGAAGCCGTAGCACGGCCGTTCGGCGATCAGCGACAGCAGGCACAGATCGAGCACCCCGCGCAGCAGCTGACTACGACGCTGGTCACCGATGGCGGGCAGCCCCTTTGTCATGCGGTACAAGATAGTCAGGCATTGCCATGCGCCGCAAGATACTTGTGGCGCATGGCAATGAGTGCCTCCGAGGCTCAGGTACTCGCGGTAGGTCCGACTCCGGAACGGCCGGCCCGGACAGTCCTAGTCGGCCGGGGCGTTCCGCGCCCCGGACACCGCCCGCAGTACGTCGACCAGAGCCGTCACCGTGGGCCGGTGCTCGACGGAGGAGCGGAACATCACCACGATGTGCCGCTCGATCCGTTCCCGCAGCCGCACCACGTCCAGTCGGGAAGCCCGCAGGCCGAGCATCAGGTCCGTCACCGGGCTCACCCCGATCCCGGCCTCGACCAGTGCCAGGGTGGCCGCGGTGTCGGTGACCTCGTGCTGCACTCGCGGCTCGACGCCCGCCCTTCGGCAGGCGGTGCGGACCGCGCGCCCGTAGTAGCTGTCGGCCGACGGCAGAATCCAGCCGAGATCCTGGGTGTCCGCCAGGCTGGTCACCTCACGGCCCGCCATCGATCCGGCGGGCACCGCCAGCGAGAACCGCTCGCGGTACAGCCGCCGCACCCGCAGGGCGGGCTCACGCGGAATCGGCACGTCCGGGTAGTCCAGGCCGAGCGCCAGGTCCACCGCGCCGGACGCGACGGCGTCGTGCACCTCGTCGACATCCATGTCGCGGCTCTGCACCGTGAGCCCGGGATGGGCCCGCCGGGCCTCCTGCAGCGCCGGCGGCAGCAGCTCGGCGGCCGCCGTGGCGAACAGCCCCACCTGGAGGACGCCGGAGATCTCGTGCCGGGTGCGCTCCAGGGCCTCGACGGCCTCCGCCTCCGTGGACAGAATCCGCTCCGCGTGCCGCGACAGGGTCCGGCCGGCATCAGTCAGCTCCACCCGCCGCCCGACCCGCCGCAGCAGCTCCATGCCCGCGGCCTTCTCCAGCGCGGCGATCTGCTGCGAGACCCCGCCGGGCGTGTATCCCAGGGCCTGGGCCGCCGCGGTGATCGTGCCGCGCCGGGTCAGTTCCACCAGGGACCGCAGCTGGGCACTCGTCCAATCCATATAGAGATCCTAATAGATCAGACGCAGTAACTGTTCGTAGACGTCAACGGTCGGAGTCCTGCACGATGACGGGCAGCTAGCTGATCAGCTCTTCTCGCCATGCACTGACAGCCCAGCCCCGGTGCCGGACAGACGCCCACCGGCACCGGACCGGGCCCTCGGAAGGGATCGGCCTCTTGTCCATGTCATCCACCTCCCGTACCGTCCCGCCCACGGCCGACGTGGTGATCGTCGGCGGCGGTGTGATGGGCACCAGCATCGCGTTCCACCTGGCCGAGGCTGGGGTGCACAACATCGTCGTCGTCGAACGCGGTGAGCTGGGCAGCGGCAGCTCGGGCAAGCCGATCGGCGGTGTGCGGGCGCAGTTCTCCGACCCGCTCAACATCGCCCTGGGCAGCCGGAGTCTGCGCGCCTGGCAGGACTTCCCCCAGCGGCCCGGCGCCGACGTCCGGCTGGACGGCGTCGGCTATCTCTTCCTGCTGACCAGCGACCGGCAGGCCGCGGACTTCGAGAGCAGCGTCCACCTCCAGAACGAGCTGGGCGTCCCCAGCCGCATGATCGGCCCCCGCGAGGCACAGCAGCTGTGTCCCTACCTCAGCACCGACGGGCTGGTGGCCGCCGCCTACTCACCGACCGACGGCCACGCCCGGCCCGGACTCGCGGTCCAGGGCTATGCGCGCGCCGCCGCGCGGGCGGGCGTGGTCCTCGCCCCGCACACCACCGTCACCGGCCTCGACACCACCGGTGACCGGGTCACCGCCGTCCACACCGACCACGGCCGGATCACCTGCTCCACGGTCATCTGCGCCGCGGGCGCCTGGTCCGCACGGATCGGCGAGATGGCGGGCGTCCACCTCCCGGTGCGCCCGGTGCGCCGCCAGCTCGCCTTCACGGCGCCGCTCACCCCGGCCGCCCCGCGCATCCCCTTCACCATCGACTTCGCCTCCACGGCCTACTTCCACAACAGCGACGACGGCCTGCTCTTCGGCCTCGCCGACCCCGGCCAGGCCGACGGCTTCGACACCACCTGGACACCGGACTGGCTCCCGCTCTTCCGCGCCGCCGTCCGCCGCCGGGCCCCCGCCCTCGCCGGCATGGAGACCACCGACGGCTGGGCCGGACTGTACGAGGTCACCCCCGACCACAACGCGCTGATCGGACGCTCCGGCACACTGCCCAACTTCCTGTACGCCACCGGGTTCTCCGGCCACGGCTTCCTCCAGGCCCCCGCGGTCGGCGAGATCATGCGCGACCTCCACCTCGGCCGCGCCCCGTTCGTGGACGTCACCCCGCTCAGCGCCGACCGGTTCACGACCGGTGCCGACATCCGCCCCGAAGCACACGTGGTGTGAGTTCCCCCGACCGAAAGGCAGACCCGTCGATGTTCAGCCAGTGGCAACTGCGCGCCGCCTTCGCGCGGCGGCTCTCCGAGATGTACGGGCGGGAGGTGCCCGCCTACACCACGCTCGTGGACGTCTCCCGCGAGGTCAACGAGGACGTGCTGCGCGAGCAGGGCGCCGACGCCGAACGCCTCGGCTCCATCAGCCGGGTGACCGCGGAACGGCACGGCGCCATCCGGGTCGGCACACCCCGCGAACTCGAACAGGTCGCCCGCGTCTTCGGCGCCCTGGGCATGCACCCGGTCGGCTTCTACGACCTGCGGGAGGCCGCCGCCAGCGCGGTCCCCGTCGTGTCGACCGCCTTCCGTCCCGTCGACGGCGGGGAGCTGGCCCGGAACCCGTTCCGCGTCTTCACCTCCATGCTGACCCCGGCGGACCCCCGGTTCTTCGACCCCGAACTCCGTGCCCGGCTGGAGGACTTCCTCGCCGGACGCCAGCTGTTCCCCCCGGAGCTGCTGGCCCTCGCCGACCGCGCGGAGGACGCCGGGGAACTGTCCGACACCGACGCCGAACGGTTCCTGCACCTCGCCGTGCAGGCCTTCGAACTCTCCCCGGAGCCCGTCGACAAGGCCTGGTACGAAACCCTGGAACGGGTCTCCGCCGTCGCCGCTGACATCGGCGGCGTGCGCAGCACCCACATCAACCACCTCACCCCCCGCGTCCTCGACATCGACGCGCTCTACCGGCGGATGACCGAGCGCGGCATCGAGATGATCGACACCATTCAGGGGCCGCCCCGGTGGCAGGGCCCCGACGTCCTGCTGCGCCAGACCTCGTTCCGTGCGCTCGCCGAGCCGCGGGCCCTGCGCACCCCGGACGGCAGCGTGATCAGCGGCGCCCTGCGGGTGCGCTTCGGTGAGGTCGAGGCCCGCGGGATCGCCCTCACCCGCCAGGGCCGGGCCCGCTACGACGCGTTGCTCGCCCGGGTCGACGAACGCGCCGCCCGCGACCCGCAGGCCGACCGGGCCGACGTCGCCCGCGCCCTGTGGGCGGAGGCCTTCCCCGACACCGAGCGCGCCCTCGCCGCCCAGGGCCTGGCGCACTTCACCTACCACGTCGCGTCCGACCGCCCGGCCGACGGCAGCCGCCCGCCCGCCGGCCTCGACGCCCTGCTGGAACAGGGCTGGGTCCGGGCCGAACCCGTCGTCTACGAGGACTTCCTGCCGCGCTCCGCGGCCGGCATCTTCCAGTCCAACCTCAGCGACGAAGGCGCCAGGCACCACGACCGCACCGGCATCGCCTACGACAGCGCATGGCTCTCCGGCGCCATCGGCCGTGAGGTCCTGGACCCCTTCGACCTCTACGAGGAGCAGCAGAACCGCTCCCTCGGGCGGGTCGCCGGGGAACTCGCCCTGGACGGCCTGCCCGGCTGACCCGGCCGATCCGTCACCCCACCCCTCCCCACCCAAGGAGCATCATGACCGCCACCGCCCTCCCCACCACCGAGGACCTGCGCACCCGCGCCCTCGCCGCGCTCGGCCGCGTCGGCGTCACCGTCCCGGAAGGCGAGGACTTCCACGCCCGCAGCCCCATCACCGGGGAAGACCTCCTCGGCCTGCGGGCCGCCACCGCCGCCGACACCGAGGACGCCCTCGCCGCCTCCCGCGAGGCCTTCCTGACCTGGCGCACCACCCCGGCGCCCCGCCGCGGCGAACTCGTCCGGCGCCTGGGGGAGTTGCTGCGTGAGCACAAGAGCGAGCTGGCCGACCTCATCACCATCGAAGCGGGCAAGATCCGCTCCGAGGCGCTCGGCGAGGTCCAGGAAATGATCGACATCTGCGACTTCGCGGTGGGCCTGTCCCGCCAGCTCTACGGGCGCACGATCGCCTCCGAGCGCCCCGGGCACCGCCTCGCCGAGACCTGGCACCCGCTCGGGGTGGTCGGGGTGATCTCGGCCTTCAACTTCCCCGCCGCCGTCTGGTCGTGGAACACCGCCGTGGCCCTGGCCTGCGGCGACACCGTGATCTGGAAGCCCTCCGAGCTGACCCCGCTGATCTCGCTGGCCTGCGACCGGTTGCTGGACCGGGCCGCCGAGGAGACCGGTGCCCCGCGCGAGGTGCACCGCCTGCTGCTGGGCGACCGCGCCGTCGGCGAGAAGCTGGTGGACGACCCCCGGGTCGCGCTGGTCAGCGCCACCGGCTCGACCCGCATGGGTCGCGAGGTCGGCCCCCGCGTCGCCGCCCGCTTCGGCCGCACCCTGCTGGAACTCGGCGGCAACAACGCCGCCGTCGTCGCCCCCTCCGCCGACCTCGACCTCGCCGTCCAGGGCATCGTCTTCGCCGCGGCCGGCACCGCCGGGCAGCGCTGCACCACCCTGCGCCGCCTCATCGTCCACCAGGACATCGCCGACACCCTCCTCACCCGGCTGACCGCCGCGTACCGGAAGCTCCCCATCGGCGACCCCTTCGACGAGAACACCCTCGTCGGCCCCCTCATCACCCCGCAGGCCCTGGACACCATGCAGGACGCCCTCACCCGCGCCCAGTCGGAGGGCGGCAAGATCCTGGCCGGCGGCAACCGGCGCCTCACCGACGCCGCGCCCCGCGCCGGCTACGTCGAGCCGGTCATCGTCCGCGTCGACGAACAGACCGACGTCGTCCGCGAGGAGACCTTCGCCCCGATCCTGTACGTGCAGACCTACGAGACCCTGGAGGAGGCCATCGCCCTGCACAACGACGTCCCGCAGGGCCTCTCGTCCAGCATCTTCACCCGGGACCAGCAGGAGGCCGAACTCTTCCTGTCGGCTGAGGGCTCCGACTGCGGTATCGCCAACGTCAACATCGGCACCTCCGGCGCCGAGATCGGCGGCGCCTTCGGCGGGGAGAAGGAGACCGGCGGCGGCCGCGAGTCCGGCTCCGACGCCTGGCGCGCCTACATGCGCTCCGCCACCAACACCATCAACTACTCCAGCCGGCTCGCCCTCGCCCAGAACGTCAGCTTCCTTTAGGCACCGGCCGCTTGACGGCCCGCCGTCCGCATGAGCGGAACCCGTGCCCCCGCCCCGCTTCCGAGCAGGGGCGGGGGTTCGCCGTGTGCGCCGGAGGCCGGGCCGGCAGGGTCCGGCAGCGGCAACAGACGCCGGGAAGTGCCCGGATATCGGGCGCCGGCTGCCGTTTTCCGTCAAACACCGCTCCGTGCGGGGACATCCGTTGACGCCGGGGGTGCCGCGTGTGATGGTACGGCGGCTTGGGTCATGGACATGTCTTCTCCTGTCGCGCACCAGCCCCACCTGGTCGGCACCGGCCGGACGACACAAGGCGCTGCCACGGCCCGGCGCTCCACCAGAACCTCCGTCGGTAGCACTCCCTACCCCCTCAAGGAGCCATGGTGTTTCGAAGATTCGCGGTGGCCGGGATATCCCTCGCCGCCACCCTCGGAGCGGCCGCCCTGGCCGTAGCTCCCCCGGCCGCGGCCACCTCCCGGAACCACCCGACCGCGATCTCGGCCGACCGGGCCGCGAGCGCCGCGCCCGGTGCGGCGGCCCGCGGCCTCGCCGCCGCCCCGGACATCGATGTGGCCAAGGTCCAGGCACATCTCACCGAGCTGAACAACATCGCCACCCGCAACGGCGGCAACCGCAAGTCCAGCGGACAGGGCTACCGGGACTCCGTCGCCTACGCCAAGAGCAAGCTCCAGGCGGCCGGTTACACCGTCACCGAGCAGCCCTGCACCTCCGGCTGTGCCACCGGAGCCGGCCCCAACCTGATCGCCGAATGGCCGCAGGGCGACGCGAGCAAGGTCTATATGTTCGGCTCCCACCTCGACAGCGTCGGCGCCGGACCGGGCATCAACGACAACGGCTCCGGCTCGGCCGCGCTGCTGGAGACCGCGCTCACCCTCGCGGAGCAGCACCCCACCATGGCCTCCCGGGCCCGCTTCGCCTGGTGGACGGACGAGGAGCAGGGCCTCAACGGCTCCGACTTCTACGTCGGTTCGCTCTCCTCCGCCGAGCGGTCGAAGATCAAGGCGTACTACAACTTCGACATGATCGCCTCGACCAACGGCGGCTACTTCATCAACCACGTCACCTCCGCCGCGGCCCAGCCGATGAAGGCGTACTGGGACTCCCTCGGCCTCCAGCCCGAGGAGAACACCGAGGGCGCCGGCCGCTCCGACGACTACTCCTTCGAGCGGGCCGGCATCCCCACCTCCGGATACGCGATGGGCGCCAGCGCCCGGAAGACCTCGGCACAGGCGGCCAAGTGGGGCGGCACCGCCAACCGCGCCTACGACCCCTGCTACCACCAGTCCTGCGACACCACCAGCAACATCAACGTCACCGGACTGAACCGCGCCGTCGACGGCATCGCCGCCACCCTCTGGCAGGTCGCGGTCGGCGACTCCACCCCGGCGAACGACTTCTCGCTGGCCACCAGCCCGGCCGCCGGCAGCGTCGACCCGGGCGCCTCGGCCACCGCCACCGTCTCCACGGCGACCACCAGCGGATCAGCGCAGACCGTGAAGCTGTCGGCCACGGGCGCCCCGGCCGGAGTGACGGTGTCCTTCAACCCGGCCTCGGTGACCTCCGGCAGCAGCTCCACCATGACCGTCGCCACGACCTCCGGCGTGGCACCCGGCACCTACCCCCTCACGATCACCGGCACCGGGTCCGTCACCCACAGCGCGACCTACACCCTGACCGTCAAGGGGTCCGGCGGCTGCACCGGCCAACAGCTCCTGGCCAACGGCGGATTCGAGAGCGGCACCACACCCTGGACGGGTGACACCGGGGCCATCGGCGCCCACGCCGGCCAGTCCGCCCACAGCGGCAGCCGGTTCGCCTGGCTCGGCGGCTACGGTTCCTCCGCCTCCGACACCCTCAGCCAGACGGTGACCGTGCCCGAGGGTTGCGGCAAGGCCACCCTGTCCTACTGGCTGCACATCGACACCGACGAGAACGGGCGCGTCGCTTACGACACTTTCAAGGTCAAGGTGGGCAACACCACCCTGACCACCCTCTCCAACACCGACGCCGCCGGCGGCTACACCCAGCGCAGCGTGGACCTGAGCCCCTACATCGGCCAGCGCATCACCCTCACCTTCACCGCCACCGAGGACAGCAGCCTGCAGACCAGCTTCGTCGTCGACGACGCGACGCTCCAGACCGGCTGACCTGACGGCGCCGGAGGAGCGGGCTCTGTCGTGCCCCGCTCCTCCGGCGCCTCCGCACGTCTGCTGACTGTCCGCCACCGCGGGCGGGGCCGGCCCGTCCCGGCCGAGCGGGTCAGGCGGCAGTCTCGTCCGTCGGGAAGCAGGCGGCGGTGTGGTGGCCCCGCTCGCCGGTGGCCGTCCAGCCGCCGGTGCCGTGGTCCGGGTCGGTGAGGGCGAAGCCGTTCTCGCGTAGTTGCCCGCGGAGCGCGTCGGCGGGGAAGCCGGTGCCGTCGGGGGTGTCCTCGACGGGCCACAGCGTGACGAGCAGCGCCTCGGTGTCACCCCGTTCGGGCTCGCGGTCGAGGCTGGCGATCTCCAGGTGCCAGCGGCCGTTCCGGACGAAGGCCTCCGCGCGGAACGCGGCTCGCACCGTCCCGGCGTTCTCATGGGTCTCGGTCATACGGGGTGAACTCCTGTCGTGGGGCAAGGTGTCGTGGGGCAGGGGAGCGGTCGGTGTGCTGCGACGCTCTGGTGGGCGGTGGGCGGTGGGCGGTGGGCGGTGGGCGATGGGCGATGGGCGATGGGCCGTGGACGGCCGCGGAGCTGCGCCGTCGGCGGGGCGGGGCGCCGTCACATCGTGCGCCACCTGGCCATCGTGAACGAGAAGAGGCCGAACAGGGCGAGTCCCGTGGCGGTCGCGGCGAGCAGCCAGGGACCGGCCGAGGTGTCCGTGAAGGAGCGGAGCGTGTCATCCATGCCCTTGGCCCGATCGGGGTCGTAGGTCACCGCGGCCTTGACGACGAACACCCCGGCGACCGCGAACACCCCACCGCGGGCGAGGCCACCGGTGATACCGAGCACATCGACACCGCGCCGCTGCCGGGCCGACATGCCGCTCCGGTCGAGATGCTTGTGGAACTTCCGGAGGGCGGCGCGCACCGCGATCCAGGCCCCGGCGGCGGCGATGCCCACCCCCGCCGCCGCCACCAGCCAGGGGCCGCCGGGCAGGCCCAGCGCCTGGGCCGTGGCATCCCGGGACTGCTGGTCGCCGGCCCCGCTGCCGCTGCTCTTCTCCCCTGCGGCGAAGGACATGACGGAGAACGCCACCACGGCGTAGAACACGGCACGGGCGAACGACAGCAGCCGCGTACCGGCCTTGTGCCCGTCGGGCCCGGCCGCTCCGAAGCCCGCCTCGGACAGGCGCCACAGCGCCATGCCCGCCAGGCCCAGGCCGAGTGCCCAGATCAGCACGCCGCCGAACGGCCGGGCGGCGATCTCCGCCAGCGCCCCGCCCCGATCGGCCTGCTTGCCGGAGTCACCGAACGCGATCCGCAGCGCCAGCACCCCCACGAGCAGGTAGATCACGCCCCGCGCCACGAAACCACCACGGGCCGCGATCCGGACCGCCGAGCTGCGGGCGGCACGGCGGGCCGTGGCCCGTCCGGTGAGGGGTACCGCGGTGGTCGGGTGCATGGGGTGCCTCCAGAGGCTCTTCCGGTGCCGTCGAGGGTGCACACCGTTTGCCCCTGGCCAAGGAACGGAAACCACCGGGCCCGCCGCCCCCGGTCGCGCTGCGCGCCCCGGCTCGCCGTGACTCCGCACCGCCACGACGACGCCCCGGCGTCTGGCCCCGGGCACGGACGCCTCATCGGGCCTCCGTGTCGGGAGCCGCCCAGGCGGTGGGCAGAGCCGTGGCGGGAGTGGTGTGTTCGGGGAGACCGGCGAGGGCCTCGACACGGGCGGGGCGGTAGGGGGTGGGACCGCTCCATTCGAGCAGCAGCACGGTGGCGTCGTCCTCCAGCCGCCCGTCGTGGTACGCGAGATGACGGCGGATCAGCCGGCGCAGCGTCTCGGGCACGGGCAGTCCGTCGGCATGGTGCTGGAGGAGGAAGTCGGCGAAGCTCTCCAGGCCGAATTCCTGTCCGGTGTGGTCCCGGGCCTCGGTGATGCCGTCGGTGTAGAGCAACAGCCGGTCGCCGGGCTCCAGTTGGTCCCGGCAGAGCGTCGGCGGCACACCCAGGTCGGTGCCCATGGGAGGGGCGGGCGAGCAGGACAGGGTCAGGGCCGTGCGCCCGTTGCGGATGATGACCGGTGGCGGGTGTCCGAGGCTGGTCCAGGTCAGCACCCCGGTGCCGGCGTTGAGTTCGGCCAGGAGGCCGGTGGCGAAGCGGTGCGAGCCGAACTGCTCCACGAGGGCCCGCTCCACGGCCCCGGCGATCTCCAGGATGCCGCAGTCCCGCCGACGGTGGTTACGGCTGGCGGCGAGCGCGAGGTTCGCGGTCAGTCCGGCGGCCGTGTCGTGGCCCATGGCGTCGAAGAGCGCCAGGTGCACGGTCTCCTCGGCGATGGCGTAGTCGAAGACATCGCCGCTGACCTCGTAGGCGGGCTCCATCACCGCACTGATCAGCACCCGGTCGGTGGCGAAGGTCCGGGGCGGCATGACCCGCCACTCCATCTCGGCTGCCACGTTCATCCGCCGGCGCCGCACCAGCCGGGCGTACGTGTCGCTGCCCCCTCGCTTGCTGACCACCATCAAGGCGATGAGTCCGCCGAGGTTGCGCAGGTCCTGGGCCGCCTGGGCGTCCATCTCCGTGTCCGGGGCGCCGGTGGCGCGCAGCACCCCCAGCCGTTCGGTGCCGTCGAGCATCGGCACCCACCACTGGCCGCTCTCGGAAGTGGTGCCCGCGACGATGCCCCCGGTCTGGAATGCCCGGCCGGCGAGCGTGCCTTCCACCCGCACCACGTCCGGCGCCGGTTCCTGTCCTCCTTCGGGTCCGGTCGCCCGGCCCCGGAGCCGGCACAGGATCACCTGTTGGAGATCGGCGAGGTAGATCTGCACATCCAGCCAGCCGACCTTGGCCGCGTGCTTGGCGACCAGGTCCGGGATCTGCTCCAGGGTGACCACATGGCTCGCGGCGACAAGGTCACCCAGCATCCGCCCCCGGGCGGCTGGACTGCTCATGGCGGCACCTTTCCTCGGGCGTGGGCCCACCGGGCCGTCCGCCCGTGGGCTGTCCCTTAGCGACACCGCCGGCTGCCCTGCGGCCAGGGGCGATGCCCGTGCTGTCGATACCCGTGCTGTCGATACCTGTGCTGTCGATGGTGACACCCGGACGGAGCCCGCCGACAGCGACACCGCGGTGCGACACATGAGTGACCCCTCTGCGTGGCGGACGGTGGCCCTGAGTGACGGAACGCGGCATGGCGGAGAGCCGGCCCGCTCGCGAGCGATGCCCCTGAAACGCCGGCCGGGCCACCCCTGAAGCGTCAGCCAGGCCACCGCTACAGCGCCAGCCGGGCCACCGCCCCGATCTCCAGCGCCACGTAGAGGGCGCCGTCCGGCCCGAAGGCCAGACCGTGCGGTTCGGACGAGGCGACCGGCAGCTCGTGCTCCTCGATGCGGCCGTCGGGGGATATGCAGCCGATGCGGTTGGCTCCCCACTCGGTGAACCAGCAGTCACCCTGCGGTCCGGCGACGATCGCATGGGGCCGGGACGCCGGGTCCGGGAGGGGGAACTCATCGATCCGGCCGTCGATGGTGATCCGGCCGATCTGGCCGGCCCCTATCTCCACGAACCAGAGGGCGCCGTCCCCGCCGCAGGTGATGCCGACCGGTGCGGCGTTCGCGGTGGGGAGGGGGTGGAGGGTGATCTCGCCGTCGAAGCCGATGCGACCGATCGCATGGCCTTGATTGAGCGTGAACCACAGGGCGTCATCGGGACCGGTGGTGATCCCGGAGGGGAAGGCGCCACTGACCGGCAGTGGATACTCCGTCACCTGGCCGTCCGTGCCGATCCGGCCGATCCGGTCGCTGTGCAGCTGGGTGAACCACAGCGCGCCATCGGGGGCGGAGACGATACCGAAGGGGCCACTGCCCGGGGTGGGGAGCGGAAGCGAGGTTGCCTGGCCGGTCACGGTGATCCGTCCGATCCGGTGGTCCCGGTTTCGGGTGAACCACAGCGCACCGTCGGGCCCCGAGGTGATCACCGACGGTCCGCAGTTCGTGGAGTCGAGTGTGTAGTGGTCGAGTTGACCGTCCGGCGTGAGGCGGGCGATCTGCCCGGTGTGGACCAGGGTGCACCACAGGGCGCCATCGGGGCCGGTGGTGAGGGCGTACGGACCCGCGTCGGCATCGGAGACAGGGATCTGCCGGAACGCGGCGGAGCGTGGGGTCATTGCCGGGGAGGCTCCTTCGGTGGAGGAGGGGGGCGGGGCGAGCCCACCCGCGAGCCGCTATCGCTACATTAGTTGCATTAATGATGCTGTCATGGCGTCACCGCAGAAGCAAGAAGTTTTCTGCCGCGTCCTCCGCCTCCGCCTCCGCCTCCGCCTCCGCCTCCGTCTCCACCCCCGCCACCGCCTCCGTCTCCACCCCCGCCACCGGCCCATCAACAGCGCGCACTCCGCCGTCAGTTGCACCCATGAGAACCACCGGACATGCATGTGACACCGACGGGTAGGGGACCGTGCGACGGGGGCTCAGCAACAGGCAGGAGCCAGAGCATGAGGAGCAACAGCACCATGGCGGCGGGAATGGAGCCGGAGACCATGTCGAAGGTGTGTGCCGTTCCGGAGCCGACGGTGCTGCCGCGCGTCCCGGCTCCGCAACGCGTCGCCCCCGCCGACGCCCGCGAGTTGTCCAAGCTCTTCCTCCAGCGGCTGGAGGAGGTGGAGGAGGGCACGCAGGAGTACCAGTACGTGCGGAACACCCTCATCGAGATGAACCTCTCCCTGGTGCGCTACGTCGCCCGCCGCTTCTCCAGCCGCAGGGAGTCCATGGAGGACGTCCTGCAGGTCGGGACGATCGGCCTGATCAAGGCGATCGACCGCTACGACCCGTCCCGTGACGTGGAGTTCACGACACTGGCGGTCCCGTACATCCAGGGTGAGATCAAGCGGTTCTTCCGCGACACCACCTGGTCGGTGCGGGTTCCGCGGCGCCTTCAGGAGCTCCGGATCGACCTCTCCCGGGCCCGGGAGGAGCTGGAGGGGCAGGGCAGCCACGAGCCGTCCGTCGCGGAGCTGGCCGACCATCTCGGTATGACGGAGGACGAGGTGGCGGAGGGCCTGGTGGCCTGCAACGGCTACGACAGCGACTCCATCGACCGGCCCATCCAGGCCGGTGGCGGCGGCAAGCAGGAGACCGGACTCGTCGCCGACCTCATCGGCACCGAGGACCCCGCCCTCGCCCTGGCCGAGGACGTCCAGGCCCTCAAGCCCCACCTGGCCAAGCTGGAGGACCGTGACCGCACCCTCCTCCAGCTGCGCTTCGGGGCGGAGATGACACAGGCCGAGATCGGCGAGGAACTCGGCCTCTCCCAGATGCATGTCTCCCGCCTGCTGACCCGCGCCTGCACCACCCTGCGCAAGGGGCTGCTCGCCGAGGGATAGGGCGGCCCGCAGCGCCGATGGCGCAGCGGCTGCCCCCGTACTCAGCCCGCCTGGCTGCTGTCCTTCAGGCTGCCCCAGCCGTGCCAGCGGTCGATCTCGATCCACGCGCTGAAGCGACGGCGGTCCCGCTGCGGGTAGGGCTTGCCGAGGTAGTGCCGCGCCAGCCGGTCGATGTCGGCGAGTTCGTCGTCCTCGCGCAGGTCGGCGACGCGGCCGAGCAGGCTGAGGTGGGTGTACCAGTTGCCCTCGTCCAGCACGGTGCCCAGCAGGGCTACTGCCGCATCGGGAAGCGGTGGTTTCGCCTTCCGAGGTGCCCTCCACTGCGCCGCCGTCCGCAGGCCGGGACGTCCGGCGTGAACGATATGCACGACATGATCGACACGGACGACTGTACTCAGGCCTCCCACACGCTTCCTGCTGATCGGGGCGACCGTGGCAGACGCGCTGCCGGCCGCCTCCCCACCGCGGTTGACCAGCCCCCACGCTCCCGAGGGCGACTCGCACGGCAAAGCCTCCGCCCCGGTGACCCGTCGTCCTACTCCGCGGCCACCGGGCTGGACGGGCACAGGCCGGCCGGCTCGTCGAGGCCGTCCGGTGCCGCCGGGGCGACGGCCGGCTTGCGGAGCAGGAGCATCGCGGCGTCGTCATGGAGCTCTCCGCCCACATGCGTGAGCAGATCCTCATGGAGCGCGGCGAGGGTGCGCGACGGCTCCTCCGAGAGGTGCCGCGCCAGCCGTTCCCGCAGGGGATAGAACTCCCGCTGGTGGTCGCGGGCCTCCGTCACACCATCGGTGTAGAAGAGCAGCTGGTTCCCGTCGGTCAGCGTTACCTCCTGGAGTCCCGGGGCCTCCCCGGCGAGGGACCGCAGACCGAGCGGCGGGGCCGGCCGGGCGGGTTCCACGGGCAGCACGCCCGACTCCTGGACCAGCAGCGGTGCGGCATGCCCGCAGTTGACCAGCTCCATCCGGTCGGCTTCGGGGTATCCGGCGATCACCGCGGTGACGAAGTCGTCCGGGCCGAGGTTGCGGGCCAGGCTCCGTTCGATGCGGTGGACGACATCGAGGAGGTCCGGCTCGTCGTAGGCCGCCTCCCGGAAGACGCCCAGGACCAGGGCGGCGACCCCGACCGCCGGCAGCCCCTTGCCGCGTACGTCGCCGACGATCAGCCGGATGCCGAAAGGGGTGGGCACCAGCGCGTAGAGGTCACCGCCGATGCGTGCCTCGGCCGCGGCGGCGCTGTAGTGGACCGCCGCCTGGAAATGCCCCACGGTCGCGGGCACCGGCTTGAGGAAGGCGTGCTGGGCGGCCTCGGCGACCGAGCGGACCGCGGCCAGCACCTGTTCCCGGCGTCTGCGCAGGGCGCCGGCCAGACTGCTGGCCAAGGTCACGGCGGTCAGCGCGGACAGGACGATCGCCAGCTCACGATCCGGCGTGCCGGCGTGCACCCCGATGGCCGTGCCCAGCCCCACGGCCAGAGCGCCGATACGCAGCACACCCCACGGCCCACTGGTGGCGGCGGCCAGTGCGGGGCCGACGGCGAGCAGCGGCAGCCAGCTCATCCCGGTGCCGTCCGTCAGGGCCAGGCACGCGACGGCGGCGGTGAGCAGAAGCGGCACCGCGGCGGCGAAGTGCCGGAGGACGCCCGCACCGCCCGACGGAGCGTCGCCCCGGGCCCGGAGGGGGTGCCGGGCGGTCATCCGCAGAGCGGAGAGGCGATGCGCACGCGGCGACTGCGGCCGGTGGGCGTGGTGATGGATTCGGGCTGGGCGCATGTCCTCGTCCACCGCTCGCTTCCTACTCATGACACGTACGTGCCTAAATGTCCGTTTCATCTAGGAAACGGGGAGCGGGGCGGCGGCCGCAAGGAGCGGAATTTCAGATAGTGAGCGACAGTCCCCTGGTCACCCGGCCCGCTGCCGGGATCAGCCGGTTCCGGATCTCGTCGACACGGGCGACCCGGTCCGCCCGGAGTGACACACCGAGGGAGCCGAGCATCTCCCCGCTGTACACCGGCACCGCGACACAGAACGTCCCGAGCGCGTACTCCTCCATGTCCGTCACCGCCGGCGCCAGCGGTGACGTGCCCAGTCGCCGGAGGAGTTCGGTGCGGCCGGTGATGGTGCGCGGGGTGAGATCCGCGAGCGGGTGCAGTGAGAGGTAGTCGTCGCGGTCCTTGTCGTCCATCTCGCGCAGTACGCACTTGCCCAGCGCGGTGGCGTGCCCGGCGTCCTCGAACCCCACCCAGAGGTCCACCCGCGGCGCCCGGGGGCCGTCGACGATCTCGACGACCCGGATCTCGCCGTCCTCGTAGAAGGTCAGGTAGGCGGCCGCCGAGAGGTCGTCCCGCAGTGCCGCGAGCGCGGGCCGGATGCGGCTCAGCAGCGCCTGGCTCCGTCCTCCGGAGTGCAGCGTGGTCAGCTTCTCGCCCAGGACGAAACCGCCGTCGCCCAGCTTCCGGATGTACCCGTCGTGCGCCAGCGTGCGCAGCAGGTGATACGTGGTGGCAAGGGGCAGCCCCGTCTCCCGCGCCAGCTGCTTCGCCGGGGCACCGCCCTCGTGGGCGCCGACGGCCTCCATCAGCCGGAAGGCCCGCTGCACGGAAGCGATGAGAGTGGGGCCCTCTCCGTTGCCCATACGTTCAGCCTGCCCCCGCCGCCCCGGCCGGGCAAGGCCTGCACCCCGGTGAGTGCTTCGCCCGGCGAGACGTCTCCCCTCGCACCTCTCACCGCTCTCACCGTCCACACGTCAGAACACATATTCGATTCCGGGCGTACCCTGGCGGCATGGCCACGCACCTCCAGGGCTCGCTCTTCGACCAGACCGACGAGGTCCGGCTCGGTCCGCTGCGCGGGATACGCCGGTCCGCGCTCGGTGACGGGGCCTGGATCGATCTGCTGCCCGGGTGGCTGAGCGGCGCCGACGCCCTCTTCGAGCGGCTCGCCGCGGAGGTCCCCTGGCAGGCCGAGCGACGGCGGATGTATGAGCAGGTGGTGGACGTGCCGCGGCTGCTGGCCTTCTACCAGGCCGATGACGCGCTGCCGCACCCCGTCCTGGACGAGGCCAGGAACGCGCTCTCCGCCCACTACGCCACCGAACTCGGCGAACCGTTCACCACGGCCGGCCTCTGCTACTACCGGGACGGCCACGACAGCGTGGCCTGGCACGGCGACCGGATCGGCCGCGGCAGGCGGGAGGACACGATGGTCGCGATCCTGTCCGTGGGGGCGCCGCGCGATCTGCTGCTGCGCCCGCGGCGCGGCGGCAGCTCCGTACGGCACCCGCTCGGGCACGGCGATCTGCTCGTGATGGGCGGCTCCTGCCAGCGGACCTGGGAGCACGCGATCCCCAAGACCACCCGGGCGACGGGGCCGCGGATCAGCGTTCAGTTCCGGCCGCACGGCGTGCACTGAACACGGCCGCGACGGCCCGGCCGCGCAGCGCGGAGCCCCCGAACCGCAAGCGGCTCGGGGGCCCGGCAACTACTGGTGCGCCGTGATCAGTGTCTGTGGCACACGAGGTGGCCGCGGTGCCAGGTTCGGGTCCAGTGGCCCGGGTGGCGGTGACCGTCGCGGTCGCGCCAGCCCGGGTGCCAGACCCGGACCCAGTGACCGTGAACCATGTGACAGTGGCCCCGGTCCACGTGCCTCGTGGGCGAGTGGTCGCCGGGGTGCGACGGCGTGGCCGAGGCGGCTCCCGCCGAGGAGAAGGCGGCACCTCCGGCGAGGGCCAGTGTGGCGGCGCCGAGAGCGAAGGCGCGCTTGAACCCGTCAATCATTTCGGATCATGCCTTTCTGCGTTGCCGTGATGTGGGCTGCCCCGCCGTTGGCCGGGCAGGAATGACCATGCACCTGTGGCGCTCACTCCATCCCGGCAACGCCCATGGTTTTACACAATGCAGACAGAAGCCCGAGAAAAGCAGAAATCCTATGAATAGGGCCGAGGTTCGCTAAACCGCAGGATGCGGGCAGGTACCGGTCGTCCCGGCCGGGGCGTGCGAGGAATCCGGTGCGCCCCCGGGCCGGGCCGCCTCACTCCCGCGTGTTCTCCTCCAGCAGGGCCACGATCGCGGCGTGCCCCGTCTCCAGGTGGTATTCGGCGCCCGCCCTCCCGTCCGGCGCGCAGATGATGAGCTCGACCAGTTCGGTGCCCTCGGGGCGCGGGCTGCGGCGTACCTCGCACCGGGCGTCCGGGGCGGCGCCCAGCCTCCGGCGCAGCTCGCTCTCGATGTCCTTGCCGCTCTCGGCGTGGGCCAGGTGCCAGGCCGTCCGACCCTCCGCATCCGTGAGCCGCGGATCGGCGCCATGGCGCAACAGGGCCCGCACCACCGCGATCGACCCCCGCTCGGCCGCCGCCATCAACGGAGTGCGGCGGGGATGGCCCATGTCCGGGTCGGCCCCGCCGTCCAGCAGGAGCTGGGCGGTCCGGTGGTGGCCATTGGAGGCCGCCCACAGCAAGGCGGTGGACGAAGTGCCGTCGTCCTCCCTCAGGTTGGGGTCGGCGCCGTGTTCGAGCAGTGCGCGCACCGTCTCGTCATGGCCCCAGCAGGCCGCCGCACACAGGGGCAGCCCCTCACTTCCCGGTTCGCCCCTGCTCTCCGTATCGGGCGCGGCGCCCGCCTCGAGCAGCCGCCGCACGATGTCCGACCGCCCCGAGACCGCGGCCAGGTACAACGGCGTCTCCCCGTCGGAGTCCGGCGCGGACGGCGAGGCACCCTGCCGCAACAGCGCCGCCACCGTGTCCACCCGGTCCTCGTGAATGGCGGAGATCAATTGCAGGGTCAATGCCTCGGTCATGCAGGGTCCTTCCTCGGGAAAGCAGGCTTCGGCGCAGCGTAGGACGACCCCGTCCGAGGACGCGGCGGTCATGGCGCGCCTGGCGACGGCGGGCCGGGCGGGGCGGCGTGGCTCATCCGCGGCTCAGGAAGAGCCGACCCAGGCGGTGATGGCGGAGAACGTGGCGTCCCCCGGGAGCGCCGGCCGGCCAGGACGCTGGTGCCGCCATGCACCCAGCAGGACGAGCCGGAATTCGCATGCCTGCCCGATGAGAGATCACCTAGGGTGTGCGGAATGACGCTGCAACTTGTTCAGGTGAACTTCAAGGCCCGGGACGACTCGGCGCTCGGCCGGTTCTGGGCGGAGGCGCTCGGCTGGGATGTTTCCAGCGAAGGGCCCGGCGTCACCAACCTGGTACCCGTGGGCTTCGACTGGCCGGACCCGTCCGCCGTCTGCATCGATCTCGTCCGCGTCCCGGACCCGGAGACGGTGAAGTACCGCGTGCACCTCGAACTCGCCACCACCTCCGACGCCCATCAGGCGGAGTTGGTCGCACGCCTGAAGGAACTCGGGGCGACGCCCGCCGAGGGGGGCCAGGGCGGCGTGCCGTGGACGGTGATGGCCGACCCGGAAGGCAACGTGTTCAGCGTCCTGGAGCCCCGGGAGCTGTACCGGGACACCGGGCCGATGGCCGCCGTGGTCGTCGAGTGCGCCGACCCACGGGCCATGGTCGGGTTCTGGAGCGAGGCGATCGACTGGACCGTCCACGAACTGACCGACGACCGCGCCCTGTTGCGCTCCGTCAAGGGCGTCGGTCCGTACCTGGAGTTCCGCCGTACGCCCGACGAGGAGGTCGTGTGGAACCGCATCCACCTCGACGTGATGTCCGACCCCGTCGACGATCAGGCCAAGGAGGTCGCCCGGCTCGAAGGCCTCGGCGCGACACGGGCGGACGTGGGTCAGGGTGACGTCTCCTGGGTGGTCCTGGCCGACCCGGCGGGCAACGAGTTCTGCGTCCTCGGCCGCGGCTGACGCGGAACTCCGCCCGCGCCCACCGCATCCGCCGCCCCGCTCTCCCCTCACCGAGGCCGAACTGCGCGGTATCCGCACCCCGTTGCTCGTGCTGCGGCTCCAGCCGAGCCCACTCCTGATCCGGCAAATCCGCCGATCAGGGCGTGTCTCGGAAGTGAATGGTGCACATAGGGTGTCGACATGTCGCTGAGCCACATAGTCCTGTTGTCCGGTCGTTCGATCGAGCTCACCGAGCTGCGGATGTCTTCGACCTACGGGGGGATGCTGGAGGGCTATCCGTGCAAGCGCATGAACGACTTGATGGTCAGCGGTCTCCAGCAGCGGGCCGAACGCGCATTTTCTTCCACGCCGGTTCATCTCGTTCAGCCCACCCGCGCGTTCCCGGACCAGACTGCCGGCGCCTTCGGCCCTGTTGAGGTGCTGCCTTCCGTGGCTTGCATCGGTGTCTTCGGCTCGACAGCGGTCGACCCTGAGCTCGAACCCGTGCTGCACCGTTCCGCTCTCGTCGTGGCCTGGTTCCAGCCGGCCCCGGTTGTCCCGTCGGGCGAAGACGCTGATCTTGCGCTTCGTAGCATGCACTGGGAGGAACTGGCCCAGGATGAGGAGCTTTAGCGATGCGTGCTGGTCACAGCTGCTCATTGACGGCTGTCACGAGGAGGGTGGCCTCATGGTCGGTACACGGCCCATAGCCTGTCCGGCGGATGTTGCCGGACAGGAATCCGTGCGGCCAAGCGGGCCGAGACCGGGTTCCCGTCCGGTCGTCGCCGTCCCCCTCGGACCCGTAGAGAGCAACTTCCGTCACCGACCCGCCAGTTGCTCCACAGCCGTCAGGACCCGGCCGGCGCCGTCCTCCGCCCCGAGCAAGGTGGCGACCTGTCGGGCGCGGTGGCGGTAGCGGGGGTCGTGTACGGCCTTTCGGAGGGCTTCCGCCAGGTTCTCCGCGGTGAGTCGCCGGAAGGGGAGCCGTCCCGGGCTGACGCGGAGTGCGGTGAGGCGCGAGGCCCAGAAGGGCTGGTCCAGCATCATCGGTACCGGGACCGCCGGTACGCCCGCGCGCAGACCGGCTGCTGTGGTGCCGGCCCCCGCGTGATGCACGACGGCCGCCATCCGCGGGAACAGCCAGGCGTGCGGCACCTCGCCGACGGTCAGTACCTCGTCCCCGTCCACCGACAGGCCGGAGTCCACAGGAAGGCCGGACCGGCCCGCCTGGATGATGCCGCGTACTCCGGCGAGCTTCAGGGCGCGCGCCACCAGGCGTCCGAGCCGCTCCGGGTCGGTGGGCTCCATACTGCCGAACCCCACGTACACCGGTGGCGGACCGGAGTGCAGGAAGTCCGCGAGCCGGGGCTCCGGCGTCCAGTCGGCGGCGTCCGACGGCCACCAGTAGCCCGCCACGTCCATGCCCCGCCGCCAGTCGAGGGGGCGGGGGACCACCACCGGGCTGAAGCCGTGCTGGACCGGCCAGGTGGCCTGACGCCGTTCGAGGACGGCCTGCGGTACGCCCAGTTGGCGTTGCAGATGGCGCACGCCGGGGGCGAAAGCGCGGGCCAGCAGGGACTCGGCGCACCGTGCCGCGGCCCGGTTGGCGAACGGCCCCATCGACGGCATGTCGAAGATGACCGGCGGGAACTCCCGGGTGGGCGCGAGCGGTTGGAGGAAGACGCCCAGGCAGGGCAGCCTCAGCCCCGTCGCCGCCACGAGACCCAGCGGGGCCAGGCTGCTGGACAGCAGCACGACTTCCGGCCCCGACGCACAGGCCTCCGCCACCGCGTCCGCCATCTCCGGTGCCAACTCCCGTGCCAGCTTTATCTGTTCGACCTTGGAGAGACCGGCCCCGGCGGCCTTTCCCGGCCGGTTGTCCTGTGGGGCGGCCGCCGCTGCGGTGGCGTAGCGGTCGAGTGGAAGCGGACGGAAGCCGAGGCCGCTGCGGCGGACCATCTCGGCCGAGCGTGCGTGGGTGGCCACCACCACCCGGTGTCCGGCTTGCCGCAGCCGGGCACCGAGGCCAGTGTAGGGGGCCACGTCCCCGTGCGAACCCGCGGTAGCGATGAGGATGTGCATGGTCGGCAGTGTTCCGTTCCCTGAGTTCCGGCGATTCCGACCGCGCGGGGCTTCACCCGGGTGGGCTAGCCACCGCGGCGCCCCGGAGCCGGAAACGCTTGTGGTCGTGCGCCGTTGTGCAGACCGGCGCGGTCAGTCCCGGCGTGCGATCACCCGGTAGGCGTTGGACAGCCGGGTGCGCCGGGTGAGGGGCGCCAGCAGGATGTCGAGCCCGAAGAGGACGAGCAGGGCGGGCGCGGCGGCCAGCAGGGACAGCCCGCGGACCCAGCGGCTGACCGCTCCGGGCTTCCTGGGCAGCCAGGGCAGGTCCTCGCCCGGCAGCACGGAGTTGAGCACGTTCACGGCGGCGGAGGTCAGATCGGTGGGGATGTGGGGTTCCCGCCGGTCGGTGGCCTCCACGGTGAAGCCCTGCTCGGTCAGTGCGGCGCAGAGGTTGTCCAGCGGGATGAGGTGCAGGTGCTGGGGCTGGAGCCACGGCCCCCACCAGCGGCCCAGCAGCCGCGCGGCGGCGGACTGGGGGTCGGGGACCTCGATCAGGAGGTGCCCGCCCGGCCGGAGCGCCGTGTGCGCGGCGGCCAACTCCTGCCGTGGCGCCAGCGTGTGCTCCAGATAGTGGTACATGCTCACCACGTCGTACTGGCAGGTGAACTGGCCCGCCAGACCGGCGAAGGAGCCCCGGTAGGCACGGGAGATGCGCCCGTTGCGTGCGCCGATGTCGACGCCCTCGCCCCAGTCGAGCCCGTGGAATTCGGTCCGCGGGTGGATGCGCTGGGCCTCGGCGCAGAAGTGGCCGTGGCCGGTGCCCACGTCCAGCCAGCGTGCGGGGCGGCCGAACGGGAGCAGGGCCCGCGCGCGGGTCCGGTAGAGCTTGACCGCGAGGGGGGAGGCGGCCATCCGCGCCATCGTCGCCTCGCCCAGCCCGTCGTAGCAGTCGCGGTAGTAGAAATCCAGGCCGTCCGCGCTCAGCCGCGGGTTCTGGAAGACGTGCCCGCAGTTGCGGCACTGGTCGAGGACGAAGCTTCCCGGTTTGCGCTGGGGATGGTTGGTGGTGCGCAGCCGCCGGCGCAGGCGGGCGGAGTCGCACCACGGGCAGGTGGTGCGCTCCGGATCGAAGAACCGCTCCAGCCCGTGCGCCAACTCCTCCTGATAGCGGGGTCTGTGGGCGGCGATCCGCGCGCTTCGCTTGTTCGTCACGGGGAACTCCTCTCTCAGTTGTCGTCCTGGTGGCGCGGGCGTGGCCGTCGGATGTGGCGGTGCACGCGATACGCGAGGCCGGCCCTCCGCGGCCGCACCGCGAACCGGCCGAGCCGGACCAGCGGGCTGTGGCACGCGACGGCGGGCCGGGACGTCGTCGCGATCGCGCACCGTGGCGGGAAGGCCCCGCGCGGCGGCTGCGCCCGCCGCCGGCCCGGGCAGTGTCCGGCGCTCATGAGGCCGCGGCCGCACGGGCCCGGGCGCGGGCGCGCGAGGTGGAGAAGCGGCGCACACAGGGCCGCTCCACCCCGGCGTGCAGCAGCCACGACACCAGCAGGACGAACGGCAGGCCGAGCAGCACCACATCGAGGTTGCTCCAGCCGTGGCCTCTCAGCCCCAGGTACAGCAGCCCCAGCACCAGGAAGTGGACCAGGTACATGGCGTAGGAGAGTTCGCCGAGGAACACCACCGGCCGGGTGCGCAGCACCGAGCGCCGGTCGCGCAGATCCAGCTCCGCGGTCGCGTACACCAGCATGACGAGCGGGGCCACGGTCGACGCCGCGTACAGGAAGCGCTGCGGCAGTATCTCGGGGTTGATGACGACCGCGCCGATCACACCCAGCGCGGCCGGGATGACGCCGATCCGCGGAATCCGCAGACCGGACGCGGCGATCCGCGCCGCGATCATGCCGAGGACGAACTCGGGCAGCCGGGTGACCGGCAGCATGTACAGGAACCAGTACTCGGGGAACGACGCCCCGTCCGGGTTGACCACGAGCGCGCAGAACACCGGCCACGACCAGACCACCGCGAGCGCCGTTGCCGCGCCGATCAGCAGCCCGCGCGGCGACAGCCGTTTGATCCAGGGCAGCATGACGGGGAAGAGCAGGTAGAAGAAGACCTCGGCCGCGAGGGACCAGGAAACGGGGTTGCCCGCGGAGACGAAGAGATGGCTCGGCACCCAGGTGTGCACCAGGAAGAGGCTGGAGAGCCCGGCCGCGATCCCGGCCCCGCCGGTGAACGTCGACGCACCGGCACCGATGAGCGCGGCGATGATCACGCACCAGATGACGATGTGGTTGGGAAAGATCTTGACGGCCCGCCGCCGCCAGAAGGCGCGTGCGGTGTCGTCCGGGCGGGCGGAGTGCGTCAGCACATAGCCGCTCAGAATGAAGAAGAGCGACACCGCGCTGCCGCCCACCCACACTTCGGGCCCGAGGTTCTTGGCGAGATCCGGGTCGATCATGAGCATGCTGTGCGTATAGAGCACCGCGACCGCGGCGGCGAAGCGCAGACCGGTCAGTGAGGACAACCGCTTGGGGACGGGAGACGTACCGTGCGCGGCCGGGGGATGTGCGCCGCGTTGACCGCCAACGGTGTGTCCCGGCACGGCGGTTGGCTCGGAAGACGGACCGGAGAGATGGTGCACGAGAGGCCTCCTGCGGGGGAACGCCCGGGCCCGTGGCACCACTGATTGACGGATGGCTGCGCCGGTGGGTCGCCCGGGAACGGATGGGAAGGACTGGCTCCTTGCCCCGTGCGGAGGAATGGGCGGCCCGTCGCGCGGATAGCACGATTGACCCACCGTGGCACGCCCCCTGCATAGGGCGGTGAACCGATTTCACTCATACGGTCCAGCGCTCGGCGAGCCCGCCGAAACCGCCGCCGTACAGGTGATTCCCGCGGACCCGTGGCCGGGCGGGTGTGGTGCGCGGAGGGGGCAGGAATAGATACGTCCGCGCCGCGATGTCAGGCCCCCGGGCCGCGGGCGGTGCCGACAGCCCCTCCAGGTGGGGCAGGCGACGAAGCAACCGCATCCGGGCCCGACACCCTCGCCCGGTCCGACCCCACCCGAGGTCCCGAGTTGAAGCACACCCGCGTACCGATGTCCCGCACCGTCCGCACCGGTGCCGGTCTGATGGCGGCCCTGACCGCCGCCACCCTCACCCTGCAGACCGCCGATGCCGCCCCCGCCAAGGCGGCCCCCGACCCCCCGACGGCGAGCGCCGCCGGACAGCGCGCCAAGGGCATCAGCTCCACCCTCGGCGCCGACGGAGCCGGCGCCTACTACGACGCCGCGCGCCACACACTCGTCGTCAACGTGACCACCGAGAACGCCGCGGCCAAGGCACGGGCGGCCGGTGCCGAGGCCAGGGTCGTCAAGCACTCGCTCGCCTCCCTGGACGCCGCCCGCGCCACCCTCAAGAAGCAGGCCACCATCCCCGGCACCTCCTGGGGAATGGACCCCAGGACCAACCAGGTGGTCATCACCGCCGACCGCACGGTCCGGGGCGACAAGCTGGAGCGGCTCAAGCGGGTCGCCGCTTCGCTCGGTGACCGGGCCACCGTCCGGCAGTCGGCGGGCACCCTCCGGCCGCTGATCGCCGGCGGCGACGCCATCTGGGGGACCGCGGCGCGCTGCTCGCTCGCCTTCAACGTCACCAAGGGCGGACAGCCGTACTTCCTGACCGCGGGGCACTGCACCAACGCCGTACGGAGCTGGTCCGCGACACAGGGGGGCGACGAGATCGCGGTGACGGAGGCCGGGACCTTCCCCGGTGACGACTTCGGGATCGTGAAGTACACGGCCGCCGGCGTCACCCACCCCGGCGCGGTGGACCTCTACAACGGCAGCATGCAGGCCATTACCCGGGCGGGCGACCCGATCGTGGGCCAGAAGGTGCGGCGCAGCGGCGGCTCCACACACGTACGGGACGGTGACGTGGTCGCGCTCGACGTGACCGCCAACTACCAGGAGGGACCGGTCGACGGTCTGATCCAGACCACCGTGTGCGCGGAGGCCGGGGACAGCGGCGGCTCGCTCTTCGAGGGGGACACCGCCCTCGGCATCACCTCGGGCGGCAGGGGCGACTGCTCCTCGGGGGGTATGACGTACTACCAGCCCGTGCGCGAGGCCCTTGAGAAGACCGGAGCGCAGATCGACTGACCAGCTGTTCCTCCGGAGTGCACGACGGCTTCCGGAACCACGCCGCCCCAGAGCGTCCCAACTCCGCCCCTGCGCAGGCCGCATGAGGTGACCCCACCCGGTCAGTGAAAGAGTGTCCCGTCGAGCGAGAACGGGGCCCTTTCACGGGCCGGGGGCGGGACAAGGTGGGGACGTCATGAACGCGCAGGGGCAGGGGAACGACGGCCGGGAGGCGGGGGGCCGGCTCCTTCCGGATGACACGGTCCCGCTGCGGCCACGGCTGGGGAAGCAGGACCCGACCGAGCCGGGCGGGGCGCACGACGGCCCGGTGGCGGACGGAGGGCCGCCCGCAGCGGGGCCCCCGGCCCCCTCCGGTGAGCCGATACCCGAGCCGATACCCGAGCCGAAGCGCGGCGGCGCCTCGGGCCTGCTCAGGTCCAGTGCCGTCATGGCGGCGGGCACCCTCGTCTCCCGGGCCACCGGATTCCTCCGCACCCTCGTCATGGCCGCGGCGCTCGGCGTCGGCACCCTCAACGACTCCTACCAGGTCGCCAACGTCCTGCCCGCGATGATCTACTTCCTGGTCGGCGGCGGGGCGCTGAACGCCGTCTTCGTACCGCAGCTCGTGCGGGCCATGAAGGAGGACGAGGACGGTGGCGAGGCGTACGCCAACCGTCTGATCACCCTGGTCCTGGTGGTGCTGGCGGGCGTCACGGTGCTCTGTGTGCTGGCGGCTCCGCTGCTGGTGCACATGATGTCGCCGGGGATCGCCGCCGACCCGCGGCGGATGGCCGTCACCGTGGCCTTCGCCCGCTACTGCCTGCCCACCATGTTCTTCATGGGCGCCCACCTGGTGCTCGGACAGATCCTCAACGCCCGGGGCCGCTTCGGCGCGATGATGTGGACCCCGGTCCTCAACAACATCGTGATCATCGCGACGTTCGGGGCCTTCATCTGGGCCTTCGGCGGCATCACCGAGTCCGGCGTCAGCTCCTCCACCATCACCCCCGAAGGGGTACGGCTGCTCGGCCTCGGCACCCTCCTGGGCCTCGCCGTACAGGCGCTGGCGATGCTGCCCGGCTTGCGCGACGCTCGGTTCGCCCTCCGCCCGCAGTTCGACTTCCGCGGCCACGGTCTCGGCAGAGCCATGGGCCTGGCCAAATGGACGCTGCTCTTCGTGCTCGCCAACCAGCTCGGCCAGACCGTCGTCATCCAACTGGCCACGGAGGCCGGGTCCCTCGCCGAAGACGCCGGGCACACCGGCGCCGGCATCACCGCCTACAACTACGCCCAGCTGCTGTGGCAGATGCCGCAGGCCATCATCACCGTGTCGGTCATGACCGCGGTGCTGCCCCGGATGTCCCGCGCGGTCCAGGACGGGGACGCGACAGCGCTCCGCGAGGACATCTCCCACGGCCTGCGGACCTCCGCCGTCGCCATCGTGCCCTGCGCGTTCGCCTTCCTGGCGCTGGGCGTGCCGATGGCCACCCTGCTCTACGCCGGCAGCGACGCCGAGGGCGCCCGCGGCATCGGCTGGATGCTCATGGCGTTCGGCCCGGGGCTCATTCCCTACTCGGTGCAGTACGTCGTGCTGCGCGGCTTCTACGCCTACGAGGACACCAGGACCCCGTTCTTCAACACCGTCATCGTCGCCGCGGTGAACGCCGCCGCGTCCGGGGCGTGTTTCCTCCTCCTCCCGCCGCGTTGGGCCGTCGCCGGTATGGCCGCCTCCTACGGACTGGCCTACGCGGTCGGGGTCGGCACCGCCTGGCGCCGGCTGCGCAAGCGGCTGGGCGGTGACCTGGACGGGGCACGCGTCCTGCGGACCTATGCCCGGCTCATCGCCGCCGCGCTCCCCGCGGCACTGGCCGGCGGCGGTGTGGCCTACGCGGTCACCCGCGCCCTCGGCAGCGGCCTCCTGGGCTCCGGTGTGACGCTGCTGGCCGGCGGCGGTGTCCTGCTCGGTGTCTTCGCGCTCCTGGCGCACTGGATGAAGGTGACGGAAATCGGCGCCATGGTCGGCATGGTCCGCGGACGCCTCGGCCGCTGAGCGCGGACGGGCAGCCGGGCCGGTGCGCCCGACGGGCCGTCGCCGTCAGCCGGTGAAGCGGCGGACGTAGCGCTTCTGCCAGGGGGTTTCGACGGCCCGCGGATGGTAGGTGCGGCGTACGAAGTCCACTGCCTCGCCGGCCGGTACGCCGTCCAGCACCGCCAGACAGGCCAGCGCGGTGCCGGTCCGGCCGCGGCCACCGGCGCAGGCGAACTCGACACGTTCGGCCTCAGCGCGCTCCCAGGCCGTGCGGAGCACTTCCCGGGCCCGGTCAGGGCTGCTGGGCAGCCGGAAGTCGGGCCAGCGCAGCCAGACGGACTCCCAGGGGACCTCGGGCGGCTGCTTTCCGAGGAGATGGACGGCGAGGTCCGGCGCCGGGCCCGCCGGCAGCGGTCGGCTCAGGCCCCGGCCCCGGACCAGGCGACCGGAAGGAAGCCGCAGGGCCCCGGCATCGCTGGCGTTCCAGGTGTGGGTCATCCACTCACCGTAGTCGTCCGCCCGATCAAATACGGTCCTTTCAGTGGCAGTTGACGACATCCGTCGGCCCGGGACGGCCGGGTGGCCGGGTATGCGGCGCTCGGCGTATCAGGGGTGGCGCCGGGCGGCGGCGCCGGTGTTCTGCGACGTCGCGGATGCGCGCTCTGCCATTCGAGTGAGTGGGTGGCACGGCCCTTGCAGGCGCGCTCGCCCCGGTGGGTAACTGGTCATATTCCAATCCGGTGGGCTGCCCATTCCTCTCGGGGGAGTGGCAACTGGCCTGCCGTTCTGTCCGATTGAGCGTGCAGGCAGTGATGCAGCCCTGGCATCGCGGCAGGCGCGTCTCCCACGTCTGAGGAAGTGCATTCACCATCCGGTGCCCGCTCATGGGGACCGGCTGGTGCGGTAGCTCACGTCACCTCTTTCTGGGGGCGTCATGCGAACTGTCCGCACGTTGCGATCCATCCTCGGGATCTGTGCGCTGACCTTGGGAATGACCGCGGCACTGGCCGCGGCCCCGACCACGGCACACGCGCAGACCCCGGTGCTGTGCAGTGAGAACGCGCTGGTGAACGCGATCAACGCGGCCAATGCGGCCGGCGGGGACACCCTGGCCCTCGTCCCGTTCTGCACCATCCAGCTCACCAGTGCTCACGGCAGCTCGCCCCACGGGCCGGTGGGACTGCCGCCGATCACCACCCCGATCACCATGGTGGGGCTGGGAGTCACCATCACCCGTGCCTCCAACGCGCCGGCCTTCCGGATCATGCAGGTCGAGGGTGCGGCGAACGTGCCCGGCACCAACGGCCAGTTGAGTGCGGTGGGCATCACCCTCCGCGGCGGCAGCGCGGTGTCTCCCTATCCGGGAGGCGGCCTCTCGAACCTGGGCGGCACGGTCTCGCTGCTCTCCAGCGCCGTCACCGGCAACACCGCCGTCGCCGGGGGCGGACTCTACAACGACAACGGCAGCATCACGCTGACCACCAGCTCCGTGACCGGTAACCAGGCGACCTCCAGCGGGGGCGGCATCTACGTCAACTCCGGTGGTGTGTCGCTGCTGGGCACGGCGGTGCGCAACAACACCCCGGACAACTGTGCTCCGTCAGGCAGCGTCATGGGCTGCACCTGACGGTCCGGCCGAGGTCTCGGCCGACTGCTCCATCACGCAACCCCCCGACCGGCGACGGCGAACTGCCCTCCGGTCGTGGTTCAGCACCCCCTCTCACACACCTCATCAAAGGAGCATCACCATGCCCATCTCCCCCAACCAGGGATCGACCGGCGGCGGGACCACGGTCACCATCACCGGTACCAACCTCGGCGGAGCCACCGCCGTGAAGTTCGGCACCAAGAACGCCACCATCACCGCCAACACCCCCACCTCGGTCACCGTGACGTCGCCCTCCGGCTCGGGCACCGTACCGGTGACGGTGACCACACCCGGCGGTACCAGCAACCCGCTGCAGTTCTTCTACGTCGGCGCGCCGTTCAAGTCCACCCTGTCGCCGGTGAGTGGTGTCACGGCGGGCGGTAACACCGTCACCATCACAGGGACCGGACTGAGCTCCGCGACCTCGGTGTCGTTCGGCGGCACCACCGCGACCCCGACCGTGGTCAACGACGGTCAGCTGACCGTCACCGTTCCGGCGGGCGCGGCGGCGGGACCGGTCGGCGTCTCCGTCACCACGGCCGGCGGTACCAACAACGGCTTCTCGTACACCTACATCGACGCGCCCACGATCGGCACGCTGAACCCCAACTCGGGTCCGGCGAGTGGCGGCACGGTGGTGACCATCACCGGCACCAACCTCAGCACCACCCAGTCGGTCGCCTTCGGCGCCACGCTCGCACCGTTCTCCGTCATCAGTGACACCAGCCTCTCGGTCGTCACCCCGCCCACACCCGACGGTGCTCCGGGGCCTGCCGACGTCACCGTGACCACCAGTGGTGGCGCCGCCCTCGCCGCCGGTGCCTTCACCTACCTCGCCGGACCCGGTATCTGACCGGACCCCGAGCCGCCGCCGCCTGGTCCCGCGACCAGGCGGCGGCGGACCACCCGCCCGGGCAGGGGCCTTTCCCTGCCCGGGCCCTCTCCCCTCCCATGACGAGCCTCGGCCCGGCGCTACTGCTCAGGGCCGGCCGGGGCCCAATGCCCACGAAGGACCATGGCCGTGAATCGCTCCGCACACTCGCCCGCCCTCTCCGCCGCACTGTCCCTGGCCGCCAGCCCCACCGTCACCTCCGTGTCCCCCAACTCGGGTTCCACCGCGGGTGGCACGACGGTGACGGTGACCGGAACCGGCTTCACCGGCGCGACCGCCGTCCGCTTCGGCGCCACGCCGTCCCCGTCCTTCACCGTCAACTCCGACACCCAGATCACCGCCACCAGCCCGGTCGGCAGCGGCACGGTGCAGGTGACCGTGACCACCCCCAGCGGCACCAGCAACCAGTTCGTCACCTTCTCCTACGTCACCGCGCCTGTTCCGGTGTTGTCGTCGGTGAGTCCGAATTCGGGGCCGGCGTCGGGTGGGACGGTGGTGACGTTGTCGGGTTCGGGTTTCTCGGGTGCGACGGCGGTGCGGTTTGGTTCGGTGTCGGCTGCGTTTACGGTGAATTCGAGTTCGCAGATTACGGCGACGGCGCCGGCGGGTTCGGGGACTGTGCAGGTGACGGTGGTGACGCCGGGTGGTACGAGTAATGGTGTGGCGTTCACGTATGTGTCGGTGCCTGTTCCGGTGTTGTCGTCGGTGAGTCCGAATTCGGGGCCGGCGTCGGGTGGGACGGTGGTGACGTTGTCGGGTTCGGGTTTCTCGGGTGCGACGGCGGTGCGGTTTGGTTCGGTGTCGGCTGCGTTTACGGTGAATTCGAGTTCGCAGATTACGGCGACGGCGCCGGCGGGTTCGGGGACTGTGCAGGTGACGGTGGTGACGCCGGGTGGTACGAGTAATGGTGTGGCGTTCACGTATGTGTCGGTGCCTGTTCCGGTGTTGTCGTCGGTGAGTCCGAATTCGGGGCCGGCGTCGGGTGGGACGGTGGTGACGTTGTCGGGTTCGGGATTCTCGGGTGCGACGGCGGTGCGGTTCGGCTCGGTGTCGGCTGCGTTTACGGTGAATTCGAGTTCGCAGATTACGGCCACCGCGCCACCGGGTACGGGGACCGTGCAGGTGACGGTGGTGACACCGGGCGGTACGAGCAACGGCGTGGCGTTCACCTATGTCTCGGTGCCCGCCCCGGTCCTGACCTCGACGGTCCCCAACTCCGGTCCGACCGCGGGCGGGACGACCGTCACCCTCACCGGCACGGGACTGGCCACCACCACCGACGTACGGTTCGGCAGCACACCCGCGACCTCCTTCACCGTCGTCTCCGACACCCACATCACCGCCGTCGCCCCGGCCGGCACCGGCACCGTACAGATCACCGTCACGACGCCGAGCGGTACCAGCAACGGCCTCCCCTACACCTATGCCGGGGCCCCCACGCTGACCGGCATCAGCCCCAACTCCGGTCCGACCGCGGGCGGCAACACCGTCATCCTCACCGGCACCAATCTCACCGGGGCCACTTCGGTCACCTTCGGCGGCACCCCGGCGACCTCCGTGACGGTGATCTCCCCGACGCAGATCACCGCCGTGGTCCCGGCGGCCACCGCCGGGCCGGTCGATGTCACCGTCACCACCCCGGGCGGCACCAGCACCCTCCCGAAGGCCTACTTCTACGTCAGCGCCCCGGTCCTCGCCGCGGTCTTCCCGCTCTCCGGTCCGCTCGGGGGCGGGAACACCGTCACCCTCACCGGCACCCACCTCGTCGAGGCCACCGCGGTGCGCTTCGGGTCCACCCCCGCCACCTCGTTCACCGTGGTGTCGGACACCCAGATCACCGCCGTGGTCCCGGCGGGGGCCGCCGGACCGGTGGGGGTCACCGTCACCACGGTCGGCGGGACGAGCAACCCGGTCTCCTACACCTACCTGGCGGCGCCCACCATCACGACGCTCGCTCCGACCCAGGGCCCCACCTCCGGCGGCACCACCGTCACCCTCACCGGCACCAACTTCGCCCAGACCACCACGGTGCTCTTCGGCGGCGTGCCCACCGGGTTCACCGTCGTCTCCGACACCCATCTCGTCGCCGACGTCCTCGCCGGTCCCGCCGGTCCGGTCAACGTCACCGTCACCACCCCCGGCGGCACCAGCGCCCCGCAGGTCTACACCCGCGTCGCGTCCCCCGGCATCTGAGACGACCGCGGCACCGACAGTCCTTCTCCCACCGGCCGCAGAGACACCGGGCCGGCGGTGCGCCCTCTCCTCGCCTTCCCGTAGGCGGGTTCCGAGGGCGCACCGGAAAGGGGATGCTGCCCCACCGGACGATCACGTAATGTGCCCTCCCGTTGTGTGACACTTACTTCGGGAGGGTTCGATGATTCCGGAACTGGTCAGGACCTGGGTATCCGGCTGGGCCGTATCGCGGCGCACACCGAGGCCGGCCGAGCTGCCCTGGGGGCTGTACATCGAGGTGGGGCGGCCGGGCCAGGTGGGGCGCCATGTCCTGCCGGAGGCCCGTGAGTCCGCGGTGCGGGAGGCCGCCGCCTCGGTCACCGTGCCGCACACCTGGCTCAAGGTGCCCAGGGAGCCTGCCGAGGTCAACCGCTGGCTCCCCGCGGGCTGGGTGGTGGACAAGGAGGAGACCGGCCACCTGATGGCCACGGACCTGCGGGTCACGACCCCCACCGTGCCCGCGGGCCACACCGCGGACGTGACGACGCGCGACGGCGTCACCTACGTCCAAGTCCGCGACACCGCAGGGGAATTGGCGGCGAAGGGCCAGATGGCCGTCCTCGGACAGGCCGCCGTCATCGACTGCGTCACCACCGAGGCGGCCTATCGCCGTCGCGGCCTGGGCGCCTTCGTGATGCGGACCCTCGCCGATCACGCCGTGTCCGAAGGAGCGGCCCTCGGGGTGCTCGGCGCGACCGACGAGGGACGGGCGCTGTACGAAACGCTGGACTGGAAGGCGTACGCGCCGCTGGCGGCGTGCATCTACCGGCCGTAGCGGCGGCACCTTGACCGCGTGGGCCGAGGCCCCTCACCCCTCGGCCGCGCACCGCCAGAAGTCGCGCACCAGGGCGGGCGGTGTCGGGGCGGCCAGCTCCAACTGGCTGAGCAGGATGGTGACGGTGCCGGTGGACGGGGTGAGGTGCGCCGCCGTTCCGGTGCCGCCGATCCAGCCGTAGCGTCCCGGCACGTTCCACGGCTCGACGGCCTCGATGTCGACCGAGCCGCCGAAACCCCAGCCCTGGCCCTCCAGGAACAGCCTGCCGGCCTCGCGCTGGGCGGGTGTCAGCTGGTCGGTGGTCATCTGCCGCACCGAACCGGCCGACAACAACGGGCGGCCGTCGACGCTCCCGCCGGCGAGCAGCATCCGGGCGAAGGCGTGCCAGTCATCGACGGTCGAGACCAGGCCCCCGGCTCCGGACGGGAACGCCGGACGGCGGCTCCACTGCCCGTCGGGAGCGTCGACCAGCTCCAGGCCGTCCGCGGCACCGGCGGCGGCCCGGTAGTAGCTGGTGAACCGGTCGCGCTTGCCGGGCGGCACCTCGAACCCGGTGTCCACCATGCCGAGCGGCTCGAACAGCCGCTCCGCGAGGAACTCGGGCAGCGGACGGCCGGCGACCCTGGCGATCAGCACGCCCTGGATGTCGGAGCAGGTGTTGTACAGCCAGCCGTCGCCCGGCTGGTGCAGCAGCGGAATGCGGGACAACGCCGCCATCCAGGGGTCCGGTGCCGCGACCAGCTGCGGCTGCGGCGGTCCCTGTTTCAGCTCGCTGAACAGCGGCGCGACGGCCGGCAGGGAGAAGTCGGCCGGGAAGCCGTAGCCGGCCCGCGAGGTGAGGAGATCGGCCACGGTGATCGGCCGGGCGGCGGGGACCACGTCGTCCACCGGTGCGTCCGGGGTGCGGACGACAACGGGCGACGCCAGCTCCGGCAGCCAGGGCGCCACCGGGTCGTCCAGCGCGATCCGGCCGTCCTCGACCAGCATCATCACCGCCGCGGCGACGACGGGTTTGGTGAGCGAGGCGATCCGGAAGATCGATTCCCTGGCCATGGGCGACGTGCCGTCGGTGTCCACCGAGCCGACGGCCCGGACCTCGGTCCGGTCGCCGCGCGCCACCAGGCCCACCGCCCCAGGTGCCGCCCCGGCGCCGAGGTGCCTCTCCAGGGTGTCGTGCAATGCGTCGGTCATGCCTGCCACCTTCCCGAGTGTGCGGTCGGAACCAAGACTCCCGGCCCGGCGGGCATTCATCGGTCTGTGACCGCCGAGCCCGACCCGATCGGCCGACACCCGCCTGCGCCCCGTACGTCACCGCGCCCGGCAAAGGGGCAGGCGGGGGGCCGTCGAGGCGGACCCGTGTGGGACCATTCCGGGCGCGGTGCACGAGCGAGCTTCGCCGCCGGCGCCGCTCGTGCCGCCGCGGGCGGCAGGAGAGCCGCGCTGGAGAGCCGGCGCGTACACGTCGGGTCGGGCAGGGAGAACTGGGTGTTTGCGATACCGCTGGGTGATGACGGTGCCGAGCTGCGGCCGCTGGAGCCGTGGCATGCCGGGGAGTTCCTCGCGCACATGGACCGGGGCCGCGAGTACATCGGCCGGTTCGTCTCCATGCCGGACCGTGTCACCGACCTCGCGTCCGCCACCTCGCTCCTCCAGTTGTACGCGGACAAGGCCGCGGCCGACACCGGACGTTTCTACGGCATCTGGAGCGACGGTGTGCTCATCGGCGGCGTCCTGTTCCGGACCTTCGACGTCACGTTCGGCACCTGCGAGGTCGGCTGCTGGCTGGAGGAGTCGGCGGTCGGGCGCGGGCTGATCACGCGCGCGATCCGGGTGCTCATCGACTGGGCCGTCGATCAGCGGGGGATACACCGCGTGGAGTGGATCGCGGCCGCCGGGAACACCCCCAGCATCAAGGTCGCCGAGCGGCTCGGCATGGTGCGCGAAGGAGTGCAGCGGGAGAGCTACCCGTACCGGGGCGTGCGCCACGACATGGAGGTCTGGTCGGTGCTGGCCCCCGAGTGGCGCCGGCAGCGGGAGGCCGGTCGCTGACCACGAAGGGCGACTGCGCACGAGGGCCGGCTGCTCACGAGGGTCCGCTGATTGCGGGGAGCGCCGCTCCCGGACGTCCTGGGGTTGAACCCCGGGGTGAGGGTTCGCCGCCCAACAGCCCCGCACCATGGGCCAGTTGCGGTACAAAGCCTCCGGTCCGGCTTCAATGGAACGCTGGAAGTCATGACTGCCGACAACAGCGAACTACCCGGCCCCAGGCTCACTCCCGACCCCGACCCCGGCCCCGACACCGCTGCCACCGCCGCCCCGCCCCGCTGGCGGGAGCTTCTGGGACCCGAGCACCGTGGCGCCGCACTCGTGCTGGCCGCCGGTGTGCTCGTCGGTGCCGTCAACATCTACCTGGCGTCGAGCCTGTTGCCCACCGCGGTGGCCGAGATCGGCGGCGAGAGCCTCTACGCGTGGAACATGACGCTCTACCTCGTCGCCATGGTCATCGCGACGATGCTCGTCAGCCGGTGCCTCGCACGAGCGGGCGATGCCGGTGCCTACCTCACCGGGTTCGCCGTGTTCCTGGTGGGCTCGCTGGCCTGTGCGGTGAGTCCGACGATGCCGGTGCTGCTGGTGGGCCGCTGCCTCCAGGGACTCGGCGCCGGACTGCTGTCCGGACTGGGGTTCGCCGTCATCCGGTCCGCCCTGCCACGCCGGCTCTGGACCCGCGGCAACGCGCTGATGTCGGCGATGTACGGCGTCGGAAACTTCGCCGGTCCGGCGCTCGGCGGCCTGTTCGCCCAGTTCGGCTCCTGGCGGGTGGCGTTCGTCCTGATGGCGGCGGTCGCGGCGGTGTGCGGCGCGGCCGTACCCCGGGTGCTGCCCCGAGGCGAACGAGGCGGCGTGGCGGCTCCGGTCCCGGTCGTGTCGCTGGTGCTGGTCACGGCCGCCACCACGGCGGTCAGTGTGTCGGGAATCCTGTCCGACACCCGGGCGCGGGCGGCCGGCATCGCGGCGGCGCTGCTGCTGGTCGTCGGATTCGCCGCCCATGAACGGCGGAGCGAGCGACGGGTCTTCCCCGGCGCGACCTACCGGGCGGGTTCCGCGCTGAGGTGGGTCTACCTGACGCTCGGGCTGCTCGCCTTCGGTGTCGCCGTCGAGTCCTTCGTCCCGCTGTTCGGCCAACGGCTGGCCGGGCTGCCGCCACTAGCCGCCGGCTTCCTCGGCGCCGCCCTCTCCCTCGGATGGTCGCTGACCCAGATCGGCAGCTCCTCGGCGGTACGGGAGCGCACCGTGCGCCGACTGCGCACCCTCGGCCCGGTGGTGCTCGCGCTCGGCCTCCTCGTCCTGGGGCTGCTGCAGCGCGCACCCGCCTCGCTCTGGTGGGTGGTCAGTTGGGTGCCGGTGCTGGGCGTCGCCGGTGCGGGTATCGGGATGGCCTACCCCCACCTGTCCGTGGCCGCGATGACGGCCGCCAAGGACCCGGAGGAGGGACGGCAGGCCGCCGCGGCGATCGCGACCGTGACGACGATGTCCACCGCGTTCGGCACGGCGGTCGCCGGGGTGCTGGTCAGCCTGGGTGGACGCTCGATGCTCGACTCGGCACGGTGGCTGCTGTTCGGCTTCGCCGCCCTCTGCGCCCTCGGCGCCTTCACCGCGCGCGCCGCTGACCGCCCGGGGCACCCCGGATGAGGCCAACCACCGCCCCAGTCGCAATGTCCCCCGTAGCCGCGAACGACGCCGACGGCCGCATATGGGCAATATGCCTGCGCCCGCCGTCCCGATGCGCCATCATGTCGCCAACGCGCCGGGCTTCCGGTCGGTCACTGAGAGGTGCCGGCGCATCAGGTACGCCCCAACGGGCGCTACACAGGGGGAATTTCATGAGGACTGTTCAGCGAACCCTGCTCTCCGGAGCGCTGACCGGCGTGCTGGCGCTGACCATGGCGGTGGGCACCGCCGGCGCCGCCACACCGGCCGACAAGGGACCTGACACCGCGACCGGAAGCACCACCCTCCGCACGGTGGACGTCCGCAGCGGTGACGTGATCACCTGCAAGGTCACCACACACCTCCCGCACTACTCCCACCACGCCCACGCCGACAACCGGCACATGGTGAACGTCACCGCCGACGTCAAGTGCACCAAGCCGGTCGCCCAACTCGCCCTCCGCGTAGGCCTGTACAAGAACGGAACGCTCTACAAGCAGAGCGGCGCCAAGGTCAACCGCGGCCGGAACAAGGTGAGCCAGAACGCCGCGCGCCGCTGCGTCAAGCGGCAGAAGTACACCGGCTACTCCGTCGGCGTGGTCACCTTCCCGCCCGGGTACACCCCGCACACCAAGCAGGTGACGCACACCAGCGCGACCGTCCGCATCAACGCCTGCAAGAAGCGCTGACCCCGCGGGACGGACAGACGCCCGACCTGCCGTGAGAGGCGACCGGCTCAACCGAGCCGGTCGCCGAGCGCCGCCGGAAGAACCTCCAGCTCCGGTGCGCCCGCCAGTTGCTCCGCCAGTCGCGCCGAGCAGCCGATATAGGTGGAGCTGAGATCCACGTCCGTGGCGACGCACCAGGCCCGGTCCCGGGGCCACCACAGGTTCGGCGACTGCGGAAAGAAGACCCCGGCGCTCCGGTCTCCCATGGCCGTCGCCGCCTCGACCGGCCCCTCGTAGAGCGCGTAGGCGCGGCCGCTCAACCGCACCTTCGGCCCGCTGTCATCGGACCAGCCCCACCCTTCCCAGAGGCCGAAGAAGCACTCCTGCGGAGTCTCCGTCCCCGCGGCCAGCACCGCGCACAGCGCCGTCAGCACATGCTCGGGCAGCGAACCCTCCCACGGCGGTTCCTCACCCGGGCCGGCCACCTCCTCGAAACGCGCCAGAGGATGCAGCGCGCGCCCCGACCGCTGTGCGACCTCCGCCCACCGCTCGAACCGGCCGTCCGACGGCTCGCTGGGGTGCAGCAGCCGTACGTACGCCTCGAACCCGGCCGGCAGCAGGGCATGGACACCGCTGTCGAACCCGCCGACGCTCTCCTCGATCCAGCGGGCCGACGCGACATCATCGACCCGCCGCGGCGGCTGTACCTCGTCCGGTGACCCCGTCATGGTCGGTTCCCCCTCCTGTGCGGCCTTGCGCCCAGTATGAACCGTGCACAGGGCCGGCGGGGCGTTGTCCACAGGCCGCGAGGGAACGAGGAGACGCCCGCGCCGACGCCGCCGACCGGGAGCCGGTCGGCGGCGTCGTACGGACGGGAACGTCAGGTGGCCTGCTGCAACTGCTGCAGGGAGGCCACCAGCTTGTCCACCTCCTCGGACGTGTTGTAGAGCGCGAGCGAGGCACGGGCCGCGCTCGCCAGGCCGTAGTGGGCCAGCGCCGGCTGGGCACAGTGGTGCCCGGCCCGGATGGCGATGCCGTCACGGTCCAGCCACGCGGCGATCTCCGACGGGTCGTGGCCGGCGAGGGTGAAGGTCAGCACGGCGATCCGGTCGGGCGCCGAGCCCACCAGCTCCAGTCCCGGAACCGTGGCCAGGGCTTGCTGCGCATACCCCATCAGCGAGGTCTCGTACGCGGCGATGGCATCGCGGTCGAAGGAGGTCAGCCAGTTCAGCGCGGCCAGCAGACCGACCACACCGGAGATGTGTCCGGTACCGGCCTCCAGGAGGTGAGGGACGGGGGCATAGGTGGTACGGGTGAAGTCGACCGAATCGATCATGTTGCCGCCGCCCTGCCACGGCGCCATGTCCCGCAGGATCTCCGGCTTGGCGTACAGCGCGCCGATGCCCGTGGGGGCGAACAGCTTGTGGCCGGAGAACACATAGAAGTCGGCGTCCAGGTCCTGCACGTCGACGGGGAAGTGCGCCACCGCCTGCGCCCCGTCCACCAGCACCTTGGCCCCGTAGCGATGGGCGAGTGCGGTCATCTCGCGCACCGGCGGGACGGTGCCGAGCACGTTCGACGCCTGGCTCAGCGCGACGAGCTGGGTGCGCATGGAGAGCAGGTCGTCGTACGCGGTGAGGTCGATCTGCCCGTCCGGTCCCAGTGGTACGGGGACCACCCGGGCCCGGGTCTGCTGGGCGATCAACTGCCAGGGGACGATGTTGGAATGGTGCTCCAGCACCGGCACCAGGATGTCGTCCCCGGGGCCGAGGTTGGCCCGGCCCCAGCTCTGGGCGACGAGGTTGATGGCCTCGGTGGTGCCGCGTACGAAGACGATGTCGTCCGGTGACGGCGCCCCCAGGAACTGGGCGACCGCCGACCGGCCCGCCTCGTACGCCTCGGTGGCCTCCCGGGCCATGGTGTGCGCACCGCGGTGGATGTTGGAGTTGGCCGATCCGTAGAAGCCGGCCAGTGCCTCGATGACCTGGCGCGGTTTCTGGGTGGTGGCCCCGTTGTCCAGCCAGACCAGCGGGTGCCCGTTCACCGTCCGGTGCAGGATCGGGACATCGCGTCGCGCCAACTCCGGTGAGAAGGCGGCCGTCTGTCCGGGGAGTCCGGTGAACCGTGTGGGGTGGCCGTCCGGGGCGGACAGGTCCGTGGGCGGAGTCGTGGCCGGATCGGGCGACACCAGACCGTCGCCGAGGGGCTGGGGAGTCGGTGCCCCGGGCCACAGACTCCGGACAACGTCAGGAGTAGTCATGGTAGTTGGAGACCTCGACGTTCTGGAGCACGGCGACCGCGTCCTCGACCAGCACCGCCGTATTGAAGTACGCCGTCATCAGGTAGGACGTGATGCCCTTCTGGTCGACGCCCATGTTCCGCATCGACAGCCCGGGCTCCACCTCGTCCTCGACCTTCGCGGGACGCAGACCCACCACGCCCTGCTCGGCCTCGCCCACCCGCATCAGCAGGATCTCGGTGGTGCCGATGCCGGCACTGCCGGAGAACCGGACCTTGTCCGACGGGAGCAACGGGACACCACGCCAGCTCAGCAGCGGGCTGCCGAACCGGGTGTCGATGACCGGGGGCACCCCCCGGCGCGTACACTCCCGGCCGAACGCCGCGATCGCCCTGGGGTGCGCGAGGAAGAATCCGGGCTGCTTCCAGACCCGGGTCAGCAGCTCGTCCAGGTCGTCGGGGGTGGGGGACCCGGTGCGTGCCTGGACCCGCTGCCCGGGAGCCACATTGTTGAAGAGACCGAACTCCGGGTGGTTGAGCAGCGCGGCCTCCTGCCGCTCACGCAGTGCGTGCGCCGTGAGGTTGGACTGCGCCCGGATCTGGTCGATGGGCCCGTTGTAGAGGTCGGAGACCCGGGTGTGCACACGCAGCACGGTCTGGGCCAGGCTCATGTGGTACTCGCGGGGCGTGTCCTCGTAGTCGACGAACGTCGCGGGCAGGTCGGGCTCACCGACATGCCCGGAACTGAGATCGACGGGCACCTCGGCGCCCGGCAGGACACCGTCCGCCGAGAGGTACGCGTCCATCGCACCCCGCACCGCCGTGTCGCGCTCGCACAGCCCCTCCAGCACGCTGCGCTCGACGCAGAGCGCCACACCGGGGGTGAGCGCCCGGACGCGGTAGGGGAGAGGTTCGGAACGGGTCCAGGCGTCGAGGTCGAAGAACTGCCCGTCGCCGATCACTTCGAGTACCGCGTCCTCGCCGTAGCGGCCGCTCACCCGCTTCTCGGCGCGGCCCTGGGCGATCACCCACAGCTTGTCGTGCGCGTCGCCGTCCTGGGCCAGCAGCTGCCCGGCCTCGAAGTTGACCTCGGTGAAGGAGCCCGCCAGTTCGGAGAGCAGGGCGTCATCGGCGTCCCGGAGGTACGGCAGCTCCCGCAGGTCTCCAGGGATGACACGGGGCGAACCGCCGTCGTGGTGGATGCTGATGCGGTCGTCCCCGAGGACATAGGTACGCCGGCGGTTGACGCGGAAGACACCGGCTTCCACGTCCACCCAGGGCAGGGCCCGCAGGAGGTAGCGCGGGGTGATGCCGCGCATCTTCGGGCTGGTCTTGGTAGTGGTCGCGAGCTGCCGTGCCGCATCCGGGCTGAGACTAGTCTGGTCGTTCACAGGACCTCCTCGCCGACGTGCGTGCCGGTCGGCCGGAACACGGCCGACCGGGACGCGGGAAGTCTGATCGTCGGGTCGCTGTCCGCCACCCGCAACCAGTGGTCCGCCGGCGTACGGCCGGAAACGCTCGCTGCACTGATTACGCAGTCTCGAATACCTGCGCGACTACCTGGAGTTCCGGCGCTGCCACCATACGTAGTAATCTCGCGAAGATCGATTGCGCCGGTGTCCTGACCCGTCGTATGACATCACCCGACGCCCGATTTGCGACGCGATTTACTCTCATAACGGTGCTTTGTGTTCCCTAAAGGCGGCCTTATGACGCCGCCTCATGGGGCTCCGTCGGTCCCCGCGAAGCGCAACTCCGTCAATACGCAAGGGCGTTGTGCACGGGTGCCGGTGGACGGGTGAGGGGTGTCGGCTCGCGGCTCTCGCGTCGCCGTCGTCACACCAGTCCGGCCTGCGACTTGCTGAACAGCACGCCCTTCGAATAGAAGAACACCGCGTTGCTGCTGCCGTCGGCGCCGTAGCAGGTCCAGGTGGTCGGGTAGTCGTGGGCGCGGTCGGATTCGCTGTTCTGCCGACAGGTGTTGGTGTAGGCGAAGAGGCTCTTCTCCTTGCTGCCTGCCTTGATCTTCCGGTATTCGGCGAGGGTCAGCGGGTCGGCGGTGGCGGCGCTGCCTTCGTAGGCGCAGGCGATCACGACGAAGCTGAGGATGCAGCCGCCGGCTATCGCACTCTTTTTCACGGGTGGGTCGTCCTTTGTGGCGGGGTGGGGGATCGGCCGGGCAAGTGTTTGTCGCTGAGTGGTAGTTCGCGGTTCGTCGTTCGTTCGTCCTTCGTCGTGGGGGGGCGGGCCGTCATCCCGTGGCGGCGTCCCCGCTGCTCATGCGGCTCGCTCACCGCGCAGGAATCGCTGCAGAATGAGGAGCAGGGTGGGCAGTTGCCCGGCCGGGTCGAAGGACGGCTCGGTGGTGGCGCTGGTGTACATCGAGGCGATGAGGGCCATGACCCACGAGGCGGTGTCGCGCGGGTCGAGCTCGGGGTCGATCTGACCGGCCGCGGCGGCCCTGGTGAGCAGTTCCGTGATCACCGCGTGCTCGTCGGCGCTGTCCTGGCTCAGGAGTTCCGCGAGTTCGGGGTCGCGGTGTGCCTGGAGCATGGCCTCCATCACCAGCGGCGGGGCCATGGGTTCCGCGGCGGGGGAGGCCAGGAAGCGTACGACGTCCAGGAGGGCGGTCCACGGGTCGGCGTCGGCCGTCGCCCGGCTCAGCCGCTCGGCCTTCTCGTCCTTGTCGTCCTGGAGGAGGGCGATGAAGATCGCGCGCTTGTTGGGGAAGTAGTGGAACACGTTCCCCGAACTCATTCCGGCGGCCTTGCAGATCTGCGCCGTCGTGGTGCGCTCGAAGCCCTGCGTGGCGAACAGCTCGGACGCGGCGTTCACGATGTGCTGACGCCGCGCTGCATGTTTCGCCGGATCGATCGTCCTCATGGCATCACCTTATGGCCGACGGTGCTCGGCCTGACCGAGTGCTCTCGCGCATCCCTCAATATTAGACCGAGCACTCGGTTTATAATGAGCCGCTGCTCCTGCACCTCACTGCTCCTGCACCTCACCGCGCCGGCCCCCGCCGGCCGCCGCGGGGCAGGCAACCCCTGAAGGGCGACACACTCATGAAAGACCGGCTCGCGCACCACCACTCGACGGGCACCCCCACGGTGCTGAAGCAACCGGCCTGGATGGCGGCGCTGGTTCACCTCGTTCTCGTGCTGTTAGGGGCCGGAGCCGGCTGGCTGGTCACGGTCCTGGTGGAGTGGCTGGTGACGCTGCCCTGGGCGCCGATGCAAGGACCGGCCAGGCTCCTGACCTCGGTGCCGGAGCCCTGGCTCACGGTCGGTCTGCTCTCCGCCGGAGCGCTGCTGGGGCTGATCGTGGCCCTCATCGCGCGATACGAGGAGCTCTCCGTCACCGTCTCGAACGAGCGGATCACCCTTACCCGGAAGGCCGAAGACCAGGAGTTCGCGCGGGACCGCATCCAGCAGGCGTTCCTGGACGGCAAGCAACTCGTGCTGCTCGGCGCGGAGAACGACGAACTCGCCCGGGAGGCCTGCGACCTGGATGCCCGGCGCGTCGCCGACGCCTTCCGGACGCACGGCTACACCTGGGTGGACGAGGACCCCTGCAAGGACGACTTCCGGCGCTGGGTGTCGGACATGCCGGGACTGCCCACCGGAGCCGACGCCCTGCTCAAGGCCCGTGCCCGGCTGCTCGACAAGACGAGCGCAGGCTCCACCGGTGAACTCATGGAACTGCGCGCAGAGTTGGCCAGGCTCGGGGTCGTGGTGCGGGACGAGAAGAGGTGCCAGTACTGGCGGTTGAGCGGGCGGCGGGGGTGAGTCGGTGATGAGGGTGAGGGGCGAGGAGCGTGCGGTGGCCCCTACGGGGCAACCACGCCTCCCATCTGCGGCTTCGCGTCGGCTCCGGGGCCCCACGCGGCGCTGCGCGCCCGCGACCCCGACGGCGGCTCAGGGGGAGTTCAACCCGGAGTATGACCTCTGACGCGACCACGGTCTGATTACTCCCGCCGCCCCTCACCGTTACCTTCGACTCGTATCGGTCGAGACGGCGTAGGAGAGACGGGGGAGAGAAGTGAGCGGGGGAGAACAGCTGCGAACGCTGCGGTGTGGCGGTCGCAGGAAGCGGATGGGGACGGTGCTCGCCGCCGTCGTGGCCGGTGTGGCCGGTGTGGCCCTGAGTGTGAGCACGGCCGGCGCCGTGCATGCCATGTCCGGGGGTACGCAGCTGCCGCAGCGGGACGCAGCCCCGTGGCTGGCGACGCTGGCGGTGAAGGGGGATGCTCCGCTGCTGCAACGAGCCTCGTGCGGCGGTGCGCTCATCGCTCCGGACCGCGTCCTGACGGCGGCACACTGCCTCGACGGACAGGACGCTCGGCGTGCCGAGGTCCACATCGGGTCCTCGGTCCTGTCACGGGACCCCGGCACCGTACGCGACATCCGCAGCGTCACCACTCATCCCCGCTACCAGCTGCTGCCCTCCCCGGCGGACCCCGACAACGCCGCGCTCTCCTCGGCCGCCTACGACATGGCGGAAATACGGCTCAGCGCCCCGGTTCGAGGCGTCAGGCCGCTCCCCCTCGCGCACCACCGGCCGCTCCCCGGCACCGCCGTATCGATCTTCAGCCACGGCACCACGGCCGCACCGGACCCCTCCCGGCCGGGCAAGGAGGTCCGCGGTGACGTACTCCGCCGCGGCGACCTCACCGTCCGCACCCATGCGCAGTGCGCGGCCCAGACACCCGCCATAGTCGACGAGGCCTCGGTCCTGTGCGCCCGGGACGCCGCCGACGGCGGCACGACCATGTGTTTCGGGGACAGTGGCAGCCCCCTCGTCATATGGGGACGTCGCGGCCCTGAACTGGCCGGTGTGTTCAGCTTCGCCGGCGAGACGGCCGGCAAGGTCTGTGGCCAGGCCGCCGATGCCGCGTTCGCCGACGTCCCGGCGCTCATAGCCGGGGTGAGGCGCTCATAGCGGGGGTGGGCTGACGCCGCGCGGCTGACGGCGCGGCGGACGGTGCGACAGCCTGCGGGGTAGTGGAACGACGCCATGGACCGGGCTCGGCCGGCCCGGAGTCGGTACAGGTGTGTTGTTCAGAAAATGGGTGTTCGGCGAAGACTGCTGCGCGGTGCGGGGATTCTGCCGATCTGCTGCCTGCGGCCTCGGCCGGTCGCTACGGTGACGGGCATGGATTCCAGCGACGCGTCTGGCGCCGATGAGTGGCCCCTGCCTCCTCCATGGATGTGGAGCTGCCAGAAGTGCACCGAGCTGTACAAGGCGATGAAGCGGGCCCCCGAGGCGGTGGACGCCGCACGGAAGGCAGGGGAGCCGGGGGTGGACTACGACCCCCTCGACACGGTGGTGTCCACCCAGATCCGGCTTGCCCGGCACATCGCCACCCAGCACGCTGCGGACGTCCCCGCCCTCGACCCGTCATGCGACAGATGCACCTGGGACCAGCAGCGGGAGATTCCACCCGTACTCGTCCTGGAACACCGTGCGCGTCACGTCTTCGCCCCGCCGAGCATCGCCGGTCTGCTGTAGCGCTTGCGGCACCCGCCGAGGGCGGAGTGCGGAGCGCGGAGGGTGTGGGCGATAGCGCGCCGACACCGGCGATGCCTCGAAGGCCCTGCGTGACCGAGAGCTACAGCGCGACGGTCACCGCGTAGGCGATGAAGAACGCCGCGCAGAGTACGACGAGGATGCCGAGGATGATGACCGGGCCTTTGGACCAGCCGCGCGTCTGTTTGTCGCGGGGCCCGGTTTCCGCCCCTGTGCTGCCCTCGGCCGCAGGCGTCTCCTCGGGCGGCACCCCGCCGCCGGGCCCGAGGCCGGGCGCACCGCGATCTGGTTCCGGATGTTGAGTACCCATAAGAGAAGCTTGCCCGATATCGACCGAATCCATCAGCGGAGAGCGGCAGGGCTTCGGCCAAGCGGGCGCGGGGACGCGTGGTCGTGCGGACGTGTGGTCGTGCCCGACCCCGGCTTCGGTCCTCTGCGGAGGGGGTGCCAGCCCGCGTGGTAGCGGCGGGCACCCCTCCCGCAGGAACCACCTCGCGTGGCGGCCCCGTCGTGGAGCGGCGCTCCGTAAACGGCAGCGCTCTGAGAGAGGCGGGCGGCCTCCGCGAAGGGAGATGGTCCCCTCTGTGAAGGGAGCCGACGCTCAGGGAAGGGGCACGGTGGCCGTGATCCGGAAGCCGCCGTTTTCCAGGGCCCCGGCCTCGAAGGTGCCGCCGAGCACGGTCACCCGCTCGCCCAGCCCCACCAGACCGTGGCCGCCGCTCGGCAGCAGGCTGGGCACGGGCCCGTTCGGGGCCTCGTTCTCCACGATCACCCGCACAGCGTCCTTCTGGTATCGCACCTCCACCCGGGCCGGTACCTTCCCCGCGTGCTTGTGGGCATTGGTCAGGCCTTCCTGGATCACCCGGTACAGGGTGGGCTGGACCGTGGAGTCCGTGGCCGGCGGTTCGCCGATGATGTCGAACGCGATCTCCATGCCGGCCGCCCGGGACTCCTCCACCAGGGTCGCGAGGTCCTCCGGCGTCGGCTGCGGAGAGAGCGGAACCTGCTGCTCCGCGTCATTCAGGCGCAACACCCCGAGCACCTGGCGCAGCTCGTTCAGCGCCTGCCGGCCCATGTCCCCGATCAGCTTGCCGGTGTCCGCGGCCACTCCCTGGCCGCCCGCTCCGGCCTCCAGGGCCCCGGCGTGGACCACCATCAGGCTCACCCGGTGGGAGACCACATCGTGCATCTCCCGCGCGATGCGGGTCCGCTCCTCCATCCGGGCCTGTGAAGCCAGCAGATGCTGCTCCCGTTCCAGCCGGTCCGCCCGGTCCTGGAGGGTCACCACCAGACTCCGCTTGGCTCCCCGGTACATGCCGAACAACACCGGCACCACTACGGAAGGCACCACGAGGAAGACCGTGTAGGGCACGAACTGCTCGGCCTCGAAGCCCGTGGCGAACGCGGTCCACCCGATGAGGACCACGGCCGCCGCGCCCGAACCGAGGAGGAGGTTGCGCCGCGACGACCCGTACTTCGCCAGCGCGTAGAGGCTCACGGGGAGGATGCTGAAGGACGGCAGTACGAGGGGGAGGAGAACCACCGCGACCGCGGCGAGCGTGTCCGGATAGCGCCGTCGCCAGATCAGCGCCGCCCCCTGCGCCATGACGAGCACGACGAGGACCGCTGGTGGCACCAGCAGCGGATCGTTCTCCGGGCCGTTCAGGCCGCTGACCAGCGCGATCGGGTTCGCCAGCGGGAAGAGCAGGACGAGCAGGACGTCGAACAGCATCGCGCTCCGGTGCTCCCACCACCAGGGCTGCCGCGGAGTTCTCGGGTAGAGGCCGAGCAGGACGGGCACTACAACGGCGGTCAGGCCGGCGAGCGCGAGGAGCACCGGAAGCTGGGCGAAGTTCCCCCCGTGGTGCGGGACGTACTGCCGCAGATGCAGGACGGCGACGCCCACCACGAGCGCCAGGCCGGCCGGAGCGGCGACGAACACCGTACGCAGCCGTGGGGTGTGCCGGGCCAGCGAGTAGAACGCCACCATCGTGGCCAGGACGGAGCCGGTGCCCAGGACGAGCCCGCCGGTGATGACCGCGGCCACCACCACGGGGAAACGGCGCCGCAGCACCAGCAGCAGCGCGGCCACGACCGTGACCCAGGTCTCCCAGCCCTGCGGGAGCAGGCTGTGCAGATGCCCGTCGGGGAAGGCGGAGCGGAACTGTGCGTCGAACCACGCACAGCCCATGGCTATCAGAACGTCCAGGGCGGTCGCGCCCCACGGACGCCACCACGAGGGAAGCGCAGGAAGCCGGAACAGCGGGCCCGGAGCGGACGGCGCCCGATCCGGAAGTGGAGCGGGCGCGGTGGCGGAACCGGCAACCTCAGCGGGCATAGGGGAAACCAAACGGACGTGCGGGCAATTCCCGGTATGTTACGTCGACTCCGCCGGACCGGAGCCTCCTGAGAACGTCTTCCTGGCGGACCCGGAGCCGACGCCCGCCGTGGTGCCGTGGTCGCTGTCGTGCTGTTCAGGGCCTTATCGCCGAGTGTGGCCGTGCGGTGAACGGCACCGTTGGCCGTACGACCACGGCCCGCCCCCCCGGTCGCCCACCCCGACTACAGTCCCAGGATGATGCGGCGTGCGAACCTCACCTCTCCTCCCGATGGCACCTGGTCCGGTCTGTCGCTGGAGGTCCAGGGACGCCCCAGGCCGGACCTGTGCCTGCTGACCGCACCGCCGCACCGGTTGCTGCTGGCCCAGGGAGGCGCACCGGTACTGCTCGGCGTGGTGGACCCGCCCGCCCATGGAGTGGACTTCTACCGCACGGGCCACTACCGGTCCCCCGTGCCGCCGCTGCGGGCGTCCACGGCGCGCGCCTACGGAGGGTCCACCGAGCGGTGGGCCCATCGCTTCGCGGATCTGCTGGCCACGTCGCCCGGGACGCCCCTGCACGACGGCCGCTGGGTGCTGTCCCCCGACCCCCGGCTGCGCCACTGGAACCATGCCCGCCGCACACCCGCCGAGTACTGGAGCTCGATGCTCATAGAGGGCCACCCGGACGGCTATGTCGACTGGTACGTCCACAACGGTTCGTTCGAGATCTTCCCGCTGCGGCCCATGCCGGACGCCGGCGACAGCCGGGTCAAGGCCTACCGGAAGCAGGCCCTGGACGGGACTCTGCCGCCCGTGCTGCTCTGGTGGGTCAGCGGTCTGGACTGCCCTCTCATCCTGGACGGCCATGCCCGCCTCGCCGCGGCCATCGCCGAGTCGACCCAGCCGGCACTGCTGGAACTCCACCGGACCGTCCCCGAGGACGAGGCGCACACCGCGACACACCACGCGGTTTCGGCGTACGAGACCGAACTGACCCGCTTCGCCGAGCTGCGCGCCCTTCACGGGCCCGGCGTCCCCGACGGCGCCGAGTTCGCCGGACCGATACTGAGCCGCCGACTCCACGAAGCGCGCACCGGACACCGCCCCACCTGGGCCTGGCCGCTGCCCGGCGGCACAGAGGAATGGGAACGCATCGCCCGGGAGCACACCGCCGGGCGCTGGCACCTCGACGAACGGCCGTGACCTGACCTGACCTGACCTGGCGACGCTGTTCGCTCTCGCCGTCCCCTCCGCCGCGCTGTCCCGGGGGCGCAGTGGCAGACGTCCTCCCCCGCACCCGCGAGGGAGGACGACCGGTCAACCGGGCCCGTACCACTCCGTTCCGCGCGATCCCTTCAACAAGAGCTCACGGCAACGGACTTGGGCCTACCACCGAGGCGATCCGCTCCTACTGAGGCTTGAAGGAACGGATTTGGTAGCTGCCCTGCAAGTTGCCGCCGGCGTGCGCGGGGGTGGAGCCGACACGGGCGTGATAGTTGGTCTGGGTGTAGTACTGCACACGGTGCCCGGTGTTGTTCCAGACGGAGCGCACGTTCTGTCCTCGCTGGATGAAGGAGCAGTCGTCGGCGGTGTTGGCCTTACTGGCCTGCGACCACTGGCAGCGGGTTCCGCCACCGTTCCAGTCGCTGTAGATGCAGAAGTACCCGGAGCTGCAGTTGTAGGCGGCCAGGCCGGTGCCTTGCGTGGGGATCGCGTGGGCGGTGGGAGCGGCACTGAAGGCGGCGGCGGCCAGGGCGGTAGCGGCGAGGGCGAACGAGTGAAGGCGGCGCATGGCAAAGCTCCTTGTCCTGGTGAGGATGGGAACAGTCATGCCGCTGTGGACCGGCTGAGAAGGATCGTGTGCAGGGGGAGGGCCACGGCTACGGGTGGCATGGGCGGGGTCGGCCTGCGAGGTGCCGGCGGGCGGCCTGACGAATCGCCACCAGTATGGTCCGCGCCCGTGGCCGCCCTGAGAGCATTTCTGGCCGGACCAACAGCGGTTGGAGCGCGGCAGCGTATGAACCGGGCGTACGCCGCGCGCTGCGCTCCGACGCCTCGTGGCACAACGTCCGGAACCGCGTACGCAACCCGCTCGGCGGGTCGACCGTGTGCGTACCTCGGCTGAGACTGGGTCGGCCCCGTCGCACCTCTGACAGCGTGGGCGCGGGCAAGGCGTGGAGCAACCGGAGAATCCGCGACTACCCGCGCCGGCGTGGTACCCGGCATGCCCTGTCCGGGTGCGTGGTCGTGGTCATGGGCTTGTGGGTTGTGCTCAGACCAGGGTGGAGATGCAGAACGGGTGGCCTGCGGGGTCCAGCAGGACGCGCCACCGGTCGGGGTCCGGCTGGAACTCGGGTTTGACGGCACCCAGGGCGAGCAGCCGGGCCTGGGCGGCGTCCAAGTCGTCGACGCCCAGCTCGATGTGGGCCTGCTTTTCCTGGGATGGGGCCGGCCAGGTGGGACGGCGGTAGTCGGTCAACCGGTTGAACCCCAGTCCGGCTCCGGCCTCTTGGCCGAGCAGGACGAAGTGGTCAGTGGAGAAGACGATGGGCAGGCCGAGGGCCTCGCCGTAGAAGCGGGCCAGTTCGGCGGGGTCCGGGCAGTCGAAGGTGACAGCCGAGTAGCGGAACGTGGGTGCGGAGGTGTTCGCCGTGTTCATGGGGCAGACGTTAGGGCGGGACCAGGACAGGTTCCGTCCTGGTCCTGTGGAACACTCCAGAATGTGATCACCGCATCCGCCCGCCTGCTGCGACTGGTCTCCTTGCTGGCCGCCCGTCCGTCGTGGACCTGCGGCGAACTGGCCGACCGGATGGCGGTGACCGACCGCACGGTGCGGCGGGACATCGCCAAGCTCCGGGACCTCGGCTACACCGTCGAGTCCGACCCCGGCCCATGGGGCGGCTATCGCCTCCGTGCCGGAGCCCGGGTTCCTCCGCTGATCCTCGATGACGAAGAAGCACTCGCCGTGGCTGTCGGGCTGCGCGAGGCCGCCCTCAGCGGCGCTCTCGGCGGCGACCAGGCCGCTCTGTCGGCCCTGTTGAAACTGCGGCAGGTTCTGCCGCGGCGGATCGCGGACCGGCTGGGCGAGATGGACGACACCTTCGTCCACACGCCCAGACACGGCGGACCGCAGATCTCGGCCGGCATGCTGCTGGAACTGGCGGCCGCTTGCCGCCGGGGCGAGCGTGCCCGGCTCTCGTACCGCGACTGGGAAGGGAGAGCCACGGTCCGGGAAGTCGACCCGTACCGCCTCGTCCACACCGAACGCCGGTGGTATTTCGTCGCCCGGGACGTCACACAAGCCCAGTGGCGGACCTTCCGGGCCGACCGGGTCGACCGACTACAGCCAACGGGGCACCCGAGGGAACTCATCGACCCACCCGACCCGGCGCTGCTCGTCTCCCGCTCCGTCGCGACCGGCCCCTACCCGCTCCATGCCACGATCCGCCTCCCGGTGCCCATGGACGAAGCACTGCGGCTGATCCCCTCGTCAGTCGGTTCCCACCGTCCCGAAGGCCCCGACGCCACGCTCGTCGACATCGGCGGTCCCGACGCAGAGGGGCTCGCCGGATACCTCCTCAGCCTGGCCACACCACTGCAAGTCCTGTCGCCGGACGCCGTACGGCAAGCCCTGCTACGCCGTGCCCAGGAACTCTGCGAGGGCAACGCGAACGGTCAGGCCGGGTAGCGACGTTGCAGGAGAACGGGCACCGAGACCGGGGTGTGGACCATGACCGCGTTCGGGAAGGTGGCGGTCAGACGGTCTGAGTCCGTCAGGCGCCGGCGTACGGTTCCTGGCTCCGCCACCACGACGGACACAGCTGGAGGAGGCCCCCGCGCCAGCGGCCTCAGTCCTGGCCGTAGTGGTCCCGTAGCGCCCTGGCGATGAGGTCGTGGACGAGGAAGGTGGCGGGGGCCCGGTTTTCCTTGAGGCGGGGGAGGTCGTGGGGGCCGAACCAGTCGTAGGCGGTGTGCTGGGGCCGTTCCAGGCGGGGGTGGTCCAGGTCGCCGTCGACTTCGACGAGGTAGTCGGCCTCCCGTCGTGTTCCGCCGCCGTCGTCACCGGTCCAGGTGCTGACATCGAGCAGCTGTCGCACCCGGCGCAGGTGCCAGCCGGTCTCCTCGGTGATTTCCCGGGCGAGGGTGTCCAGCAGGGATTCGCCGGCCTCGACATGTCCGCCGACGATGTCCCAGCAGTCCGGGAAGAGGCGGCGGCCGGGGCCGCGCTTCTGGGCGAAGGCCTTGTTGTCCTGGTTCAGGATGACCGCTCCGACCACCCATACCTCGCCGTCGGCGGGGGAGGGGAACTCCACACCGTTGTCCACGACCACGTCGCGCTGTTCGTTCGGCATGGGCTCACGGTAGGACCATGGCCCGTCACACGGCGGCCGGCGGCTCGAATGCGACGGCCGGTGCTCCGCGCGCGACCTGCGGGGATGCGTCGCGTGGCGGGTACCGGCGCGGGGACTCCGTCAGCCGGGCGGTGTTCGTCGCCAGGGGCGTCGTGTGGTTTGCGAGCCGGGTGTGGCGCGGGGCACCCTTGCGGCATGTCATACGTAAGGCTTGAGGCCTGGATCGGTGGAGAGTGGCTGGAGGTCGACGCGGTGAGCGTCACCGTGATGGACTCCGCGCTGACCCTCTCCTTTGAGCATCAGCGAACCGAGTCCGGGTACCGGAGCCTGATCTGGGAGCCCCTGGAGAAGTTCCTCCGGGAGTACCGCGACGAGCCGCTCGTCGTCGTCCCCCTGGGGCGCAATCTGCCGGTGATGTTCGGTCCCGGTGCGGCAGGGCCCTTCCGGCTGGCGGAGATGCGGGACTGACCGTGCCGTCGGCCGCTGCGGCCGGCGCCGGTCCGGCAGCGACGGATTCTTCGGGTCCGTCGCTGCCGGCTTCGTCCGGGGCGCCGCTACCGGCTCCCCGGCGGTCGCCGTGTGCGCAGCGTCAGCCGGCGGAGGCGGCGGATGCGCGGCGACGGCGTGCGAGGGCGCCGACGGCGAGGTCCACGGCCAGGAAGGCGATCAGTGAGATGCCGAGCAGGGGCACCAGCCAGCCCACCGCTCCTACGGCGAGTACGAGCGGAAGGAGCAGGGGCAGCGGCACCTGACGCCAGGCGCCGCGCGGAATCGGACGCCCGAAGGAGAGCGTGCGGTCGCGGGTGGGGCGGCGCTGCCACCACATCCGGTAGCCCCAGAGGATCAGGAAAACCAGGGCCAGGGCGAGGGCGGCCAGTGCGAGCTGGTTGGCCAGGCCGAACAGGGTGCCCGTGTGCAGGTCGATGCCGTAGCGGGTGAGCTTGGCCAGGACGGGGTAGTCGGCGAAACGCGAGACGTCGGTGACCTTTCCCGTGGCCGGGTCGACGGCGATGGCGTCCTGCTTCTCGGGCCAGCTGCGCTGTATCTGCTTCACGGCATAGGCGGTGCCCTGCTCCGTCGGCAGGCTGATCTCCACGGGGTTGGAGAGCCCCTGGGCACGGGCGGTCCGGAGGACCTTGTCGATGCCCACATCCGACGGAGTGGAGCCGCCCGACGGGTCGCCCTTCCTCTCCCCCTTCTCCGGCATACCGGGCATTCCGGCCATCCCCGAGGGGCCGCCGTGTCCGGCGTGATCCTCCGCCACGGCGGTCGAGACGGTCGGGGTCGCCTGTCCCAGGGCCTCCCGGAGGTCGCCGATGTTCGCCCCGGCGTACGCGGACCAGGTCAGACCGGTCGCGGAGAGGAAGACCAGACCGACCGAGGCCCAGAGGCCGACCGCACCGTGCCAGGACAGGGTCCGGCGGCGGCCGGTGGCGGTGCGGTCCGGCAGCGCCAGGGCCTTCAGCGCGCGGTTCCGGCGCCGACGGCCGATCCACAGCGCGAGTCCGCCCCCGGCGACCACCCACAGCCAGCTGGCGGCCAGTTCGCTGTAGAGCCGGCCGCTCTCGCCCAGGTGCAGATCGCGGTGGAGTGAGTCCAGCCAGGTGCGCAGGGGCAGCGCGCCCCCGGAGCCGTAAGTCTCCAGCGCCCCACGGACGTTGCCGGTGTACGGGTCGACGAAGACGGCGAGCTGGTGGTCGGCGGTCACGCCCGGTGTGCCGGAGAGCAGGACCCGGGTGGTGTCCCCGGGCCGCGGAGCCGGACGTACGGCGGCGACCTTGCCCTCGGGGTGGGCCTTACGGGCGTCGGCGATCTGCTGCGACAGCGGCAGCTCGGCCTTGCCGACCGGCGCGCTCAGCTCGTGCGCGTAGACGATCTTCTCCGCCTGGAAGGAGCAGGCGTACAGCAGCCCGGTGACCGCGGCGACGAGCAGGAAGGGCGCGATCAGCACCCCGGCGTAGAAGTGGAGGCGCAGGACGAGCGGACGGAGCGCGGCCCACCCGGTACGGCCGGTCGCCCGTTCGTCCCCCGCGCCGGTGGTGTCGGGGGAGTCCGGTGCGCCAGGGGAGTCCGGCGCGTCCGGTGAGTCGCTCGGGGCGAGTCGTTGTTCAGTGGGCACGCGGGGCTCCCGGCTCGTAGGTGAGGTGGCCCGGCCCACTGCCGGTGCCGCTCAGGGAGTCGGACGGACCGGTGCCGGAGTTCCCGGGCGTGCGGTGTGAGCTGTCCCATACCTGCCGGGCCGTGAGTCCACCCACCCTGCGGGGTACCCGCACCGGGTGGCACGATGGCGGTCATGACAAACGGGCCGGGCTTACGCGCTGACGGGCTGACGTCGCGTGTGCGGTGCGGGCTGCCCACCAGGGGCTTCCTCCCACACCTGCCGCCCGAACTCCCCGGACCGGCCCGCGAGAGACGAGATGCCCCGCAGGTGTCGCCCTCGTGCCACAGGTCCGCGCAGCACGGCCCACCCCCCACCGCTGGAGGCAGCCCGATGATGAACCACGCAGCAGTGCACGCTCCTCGGAGCAGCCGCAGGAGGAAGCCGGCCGCCCTCGCGGCGGCGACGGCCCTGACAGCGGTGTCGCTGCTCGCCGGCTGTTCGTCCGAGGAGCCGGAGAAGCCCCAGCGCCCGGCGCCGGCTGACCCCTCCCCACAGCAGAGCAGCCACCCACCCAAGCCGAAGCCCAAGCCGGAGGGCGCCGGTTTCGCGCCCTACGTCGACACCTCGCTCAGGCCCTCCTTCGACCTTCTCCAGGGCGCGGAGGAGACCGGCGTGAAGGAGTACAACCTGGCGTTCGTCTCCCCGGGAGGCGGCTGTGTGCCCAAGTGGGGCGGCAGGCAGCCGCTCGGCGCCAACCCCGTGGCGCAGCAGGCGGAGGCACTGCGGGGAGAGGGCGGCGACGTCCGGGTCTCCTTCGGCGGCCAGAGCGGCAACGAACTCGCCCGGGTCTGCGGCTCGGTGGACAAGCTGGTGGCCGCCTACCGCAAGGTCATCGACGCCTACGGCCTGACGAAGGTCGACTTCGACATCGAGGGCCCCGCGCTGACCGACACCAAGGCCAACCACCTCCGCGCCCAGGCCATCGCCCGGCTTCAGCAGCGCGGCAAGCTGGACGTCTCCTACACCCTCCCGGTGCTCCCCTCCGGCATGAACCGGCATGCCGTCGCGGTGCTGAAGGAGGCCAGGAAGAACGGCGCCCGGATATCCACCGTGAACGTCATGGCCATGGACTACGGCACCTACTACGACGGTGACATGGGCAAGTACGCCGTCTCGGCCGCCACCGCCACCCAGAAGCAGATCAAGGGCGCGCTGGGCATCCGGGACGAGGCCGAGGCGTGGAAGAGCGTCTCCGTCACCCCGATGATCGGCGTCAACGACGTCAAGGGCGAGGTCTTCCGGCCCGACGACGCGGCCGAACTCAGGAAGTTCGCCAAGGAGAAGGGGCTCGGCCGGCTGTCGATGTGGTCGATGACCCGCGACAAGCCCTGCCCGGGAGGCGCGAACATCAAGGCACAGGCGACCTGTTCGAGCATCGACAAGAAGACGAACGAGTTCGTGCGCGCCTTCGCGGGCTGACCGGGGAGGACCGGCGGGCGGACCGGGCACCGCCGCACCGAGGGGGCGTCGCAGTGAGCGTTCTCCGTGGTGCGCCGGTGACCGGGACGCGCTCGCCCGTACGGGTGAGCTGCCTTCCGCTGCGTTGCCTGCGCCTCACCGGGATGGGTTACTGAATCCGTCCGATTCCGGTGGGCCGCCCATCCTTTCCGGGGGAGTGGAAGGCGTCTTGCCCGTTTCGGAGCATCGTGTGAGCACGCTGCCGTCCGAGCGCTCTCCCGTTGGGGATGTGCAGGACCGGCCATGTCGGCGCGCGTCACGCGGGCGTCTCATGGTGCGGCGGGCCCGCGAGCTGGTCTGGAGCCGTCATGCCTGCTGCCCGCGCTGTGCACCCCGTCCGCGTCACCGTTCCTCGACGGGTGGCCCCGAGAGACCGTTACGCCTCCCTCCCGCCACTGCCCCGCGACGAACGCCCCGTTGGCCCGGCCACCGGGACCATGACGCCGGCGGTGACACCGTCATGCTGACTCCGGAGAACCCCTGCGGGCTCGTCATCCTCACTGACCGCCACGGCAACTGCGTCGCCGTCATCGACCCGCTCTCCCACGAGGCGGTCCCCACCCTCAGCGCGCCGGTCCCCCTGGCGGCGCGCGGCGGTCCCGACGGCCTGGTCGTCTGCACCGTGGCCGACGGCGCCGAGCTGCCGCCACCGAGCGGCAGCGGCCCTCTTCTGGGCGCCCTCGCCGAGGTATACAACAGGACGCCCTACGCGCCGAGTTGGGGACGCTCCGACGCCGGCTCGCCCAGCACACTGGCGGAGCGCAACCGGTTCTCCGGGGTCTTCCCCGACCAGGGCTCCTACAGCGGCGGCACCCTGGTGACCATCATCGGGCGCAACTTCACCGGCGCCACGGCCGTGACCTTCGGTTCGCGCCGGGCGGCGAGCTTCACCGTCCTCGACGCCAACACCATCATCGCGGTGACCCCCTCGGGCAACGGATCGGTCCCCGTCACCGTCACCACCCCCGGCGGAACCGCCAGGGTCGGCTCCTTCTTCTACATCCCCTGGCCCAGCCTGACCGGCATCGCGCCGGCCACCGGACCGGTCGGCGGCGGCAACACCGTCCTCCTCACCGGCGCCGGTCTGAGCACCGCGCTGCTGGTCCGCTTCGGCGACGCCGTCGCCTTCCCCACGGCGCTCTCCGACCGGCAGGTCAGCGTCACCGTTCCGCCCGCCGCGGGCCCCGGCACCGTCCCCGTCCAGATCACCACCATCGGCGGAGTGAGCAACCGACTGCTCTACACCTACGCGGTGGTGGCCAACGTCACCGGCATCAGCCCCGACACCGGGCCGATCGCGGGCGGCACCACCGTCGTCCTGACCGGCAGCGGCCTCGCCCGCGTCAGCGGCGTCACCATCGGCGGCGTGCCCGTACGGTCCTTCCGCGCCTACTCCGACAACCTGCTCGTCGTGGTGACCCCCGCGGGCGTCCCCGGCCCCGCCGACATCGTCGTCACCACCCCCGGGGGCAGCGTCACGCTCCCCAACGCCTTCGGCTACAAGGCGCCCTCGACGATGACCGTCAGCTCCGCGCCGGACCCCTCCCTCGTCGGCCAACCCGTCACCTTCACCGCGGAGTTGGCGGGGGTACCGCCCACGACGGGTACGCCGTCCGGCACCGTCGTCTTCGCCTTCGGCGACGGCACGGCCCAGGTGACGGCCACCCTGACGAACGGCACGGCCACCGTCGACCACGCCTACACCGGCCCCTCGGCCACCGGCTACGCCGTCACCGCCACCTACAGCGGCGACGTCCTCTTCATGGCCACCACCGGGACGGACACCCAGACCGTCGAAGCGGCGCCGACCACCACCACGGTGACCCACGGGCCCGACCCGTCCCTGGCCGGGCAGCCGGTCACCCTTGTCGCACGGGTGGCCCCCACCCCGCCGGGCGCCGGAGCGCCGACGGGCACCGTGACGTTCGACTTCGGCGACGGCACCACCCCCCTCACCCTGCCGACGGCGGGCGGCTCCGCGACCGTGGACCACACCTATGCCGCCGCCGAGACGCCGTACACGGTCACCGCCACCTACAGCGGCGACGACAACTTCCTCCCCTCCACGGGGACGGAGAGCCAGACCGTGCAGCAGGCGGCGACGACCACCGTGGTGGGCCTCGCGCCGAACCCCTCCGTGGCCGGCGAGCCGGTGACCGTGACCGCCACGGTCACCGCGGTCCCGCCCGGCGCAGCCGTACCGACGGGAACCGTCACCGTCGACTTCGGCGACGGCAGCGCGCCCGTCACCAGCCCCCTCACCGGCGGCACCGCCACCACCAGCCATGTCTACGCCGGTACGGCGGACAGTCCGTACACGGTCACCGCCACCTACAGCGGCGACGGCAACCTAGAACCCTCCACGGGGACCGGCAGCCAGTCGGTGGGACCGAGCACGTCGTCGACGACGGTGGTCTCCGCGCCGGATGCCTCCAGGGTGGGGGAGTCGGTGACGTTCAGCGCGACGGTCACCGCGCTCGCGCCGGGGGCGGGCACCCCGACCGGTACGGTCGCCTTCGACTTCGGGGACGGCAGCGCGCCCGTCACCACCCCCCTCGCCGGCGGCACCGCCACCACCGGACACGTCTACACCGACGCGGCCGAGACGCCGTACACGGTCACCGCCACGTACAACGGTGACGCGGATTTCACGACCTCCCTCGGTACCGACACCCAGACCGTGCAGCCGGCCGACACCACCACCGACGTGCTCTCCGCGCCCGACCCCTCGACGGTGGGGGAACAGGTGACGTTCAGCGCGACGGTCACCGCGCTCGCGCCGGGGGCGGGCACCCCGACCGGTACGGTCACCTTCGACTTCGGCGACGGCACGCCCCCGGTCACCGCGTCCCTCACCGACGGCACCGCCGAACTCACCCACGCCTACAGCGACGCGGCCGAGACGCCGTACACGGTCACCGCCACGTACAACGGTGACGCGGATTTCACGACCTCGCTCGGCACCGACACCCAGACCGTGCAGCCGGCCGACACCACCACCGAGGTGCTCTCCGCGCCCGACCCCTCCACCGTGGGGCAGTTGACCACCTTCGTCGCGCAGATCTCGCCCGAGGCCCCGGCGTCCGGAGCGCCGACGGGCACCGTGACCTTCGCGTTCGGCGACGGCACCCCGCCCGTCACGGCCCCCGTCGAAGGCGGCACGGCGACGGTCACCCACGCCAATCCGGAGGTGGCGGAGAGCCCGTACACGGTCGCCGCGACCTACAGCGGCGACGACAACTTCAACCCCTCCGCGGGGACCGACAGCCAGTCGGTGGCCCCGGCGGTGCCCATGACGACGGTGGCGTCCTCGCCGGCCCCCTCGGTCACCGGCGAGACGGTCACCTTCACCGCGACCGTCGCCGCCGCACCACCGGCCGCCGGCACCCCGACCGGTACGGTCACCGTCGACTTCGGCGACGGCACCGCCCCCGTCACCGCCCCGCTCACCGACGGCACCGCCGTCCTCACCCACGCCTACACCAGCGCGCCCCTCAGCCCGTTCCCGGTCACCGTGACCTACAGCGGTGACGCCAACTTCACCCAGTCCGTCGGCACGGGCACGCACAGCGTCGAGCAGGCCGCGACCACCACCACGGTCACCGCCGCACCCGACCCGTCCGTGACGGGGGAGTCGGTGACCGTCACCGTGAGCCCCACCGCGCCCGCCTCGGGCACCCCGACCGGGCCGGTCACCTTCGACTTCGGCGACGGATCTCCGGTCCTCACCGCCCAGTTGGTGAACGGCACGGTGACCGTCACCCACCCCTACACCAGCGTCTCCGGCAGCCCCTACACGATCACCGCGGTCTACCTCGGTGACGCCAACTACGCCGCGTCCGAGGACACCGTCGTCCATGCCGTCGCCCCGGCCGAGACCGTCACCGCGGTGACCTCCTCGCGGGTGCCCTCCGCGGTGGGCGAGAGCGTGACACTGATCGCGCGGGTGACTCCGGTGCCGCCGGGCGCCGGCACCCCGACGGGGACGGTCACCGTCGACTTCGGTGACGGCACCGCCCCCGCCACCGCACCGGTCTCGCATGGCGTGGCCACGGTCACGCACCCCTACACCAGCACCGCCGGCAGCCCGTACACCGTCACCGCGGCCTACAGCGGGGACACCGACTTCGCCGCCTCCACCGGGACGTACGCCCAGGGCGTGGAGACCAGTGTCTCGGTCACCTCGACGACGGTGAACTCCGCTCCGGACCCGTCCGTCGTCGGCGACGCGGTGACCGTCACCGCGACCGTGGTGGCCGTGCCACCCGCCTCGGGCACCCCGACCGGCACGGTCACCTTCGACTTCGGTGACGGCACCACGCCCGTCACGGCCCCGCTCACGGGCGGCACGGCGACGGCCACCCACACCTTCACCGCGGCCGCCGATCCCGCCACGATCACCGCGGTCTACGGCGGGGACGGCAACTTCGCGGGCTCGGCCGGCCTCGACACCCAGACGGTCGACCAGGCGGCCACCTCGACGGCGCTGAACTCCGCGCCGGACCCGTCCGTGACCGGCCAGAACGTCACCTTCACCGCGACCGTCACCGCAGTGGACGCGGGCGCCGGCACCCCGACGGGGACGGTCACCTTCGACTTCGGTGACGGCACCCCGACGGTCCGGGCGCCCCTCACCGACGGCACGGCGACCGCCGTGCACGCCTACCCGCACCCCGCCGGCAGCCCCTTCCCGGTCACCGCCGTCTACAACGGTGAGGCGAGCTTCCTGCCGTCCACGGACACCGACACCCAGACCGTGAACCAGGCGACCGTGTCCGTCACCGTCCTGTCGTCGGCGGAGCCCTCCGCCGTCGGCCAGCCGGTGACCCTGACCGCGAACGTCTCGGCGGACGCCCCGGGTGCGGGCACCCCGACCGGCACCGTCACCTTCGACTTCGGCGACGGGACCACACCCGTCACCGCCACCGTCGTGGCCGGCACGGTCACGGTCACCCATGCGTACACCACCACGGCCGGCAGCCCGTACAGCCTCTCGGCCACCTACAGCGGTGACGCGGACTTCAGCCCCGCCACGGGCACCGGCTCCCAGACCCTGTACGCGGCCTCGACCACCACCACGGTGACCTCCGGGCCCGAACCGGCGGTGGTGGGGCAGCCGGTGACCGTGAGCGCGACGGTCGCACCGGTCCCGCCGGGCGCCGGCACCCCGACCGGTACGGTCACCGTCGACTTCGGCGATGCGACCACTCCCGTCACGGCCACTCTGGCCGGCGGAGCCGCCCTGCTCACCCACATCTACACCAGCAGCCTCCACAGCCCGTACACGATCACCGTCACCTACGGCGGCGGCGCCGACTTCACCGACTCGGTGGCCACGACCACCCAGTCCGTGCTGCAGGCCGCGACGACCACCACCGTGACCTCCGCGCCGGACCCGTCCGTGGTCGGCCAGCCGGTCGTCTTCACCGCGGCCGTCGCCGCGGCGGAACCGGGCAGCGGCTCACCGACCGGAACGGTGACCTTCGACTTCGGCGACGGGACCGACCCGGCCGCGGTACCGGTCGTGGCCGGCGTGGCGACGGCCGTGCACGCCTACACCAGCCCGTCCGGCAGCCCCTACACCCCCACCGCCACCTACGGCGGGGACACCGACTTCACCGGGTCCAGCGGCAGCACCACACAGGCCGTCGGCCGGGCCGTGTCCACGCTGGTGGTCACCTCACTGCCCGAACCGGCGGTGTCCGGCCAGCCGGTGACGGTCACCGCGACCCTCTCGGCCGCCGCGCCGGGCAACGGGACCCCGACCGGCACCGTCACCTTCGACTTCGGTGACGGCACGCCGCCCACCACGGTGCCGGTCACGGCCGGCGTGGCCACGGCGACGCACACCTGGTCCGGTGCGTCCGGCAGCCCCTACACGGTCACCGTCGACTACAGCGGGGACGCCAACTTCACGCCCTTCACCGGGACCGGCACCCAGACCGTCGCCCTGGCCGCGACCTCCACCACCGTGAGCGGACTGCTGGAACCCTCGGTCGCCGGCCAACTGGTGGACCTCACCGCGACGGTCTCCGCCGTCGCGCCGGGAGCCGGCACCCCGACCGGCACCGTCACCTTCGACTTCGGCGACGGGACCCCGCCCCTCACCGCACCCGTGACGGACGGCACCGCCACCCTCACCCACGCCTGGACGAGCACCTCCGGCAGCCCGTACACCGTCACGGCCGCCTACAGCGGGGACGCCGACTTCAGCCCCTCCACCGGGACCGGCACCCAGACCGTCGCCCCCGCCACGACCACCACCACCGTCAGCGGACTGCCGGAGCCCTCGGTCACCGGCCAGCCGGTGACCTTCTTCGCGCGGGTGGTGTGCGACGCCCCGGGGGACGGTGTGCCGACCGGCACGGTGACCTTCGACTTCGGTGACGGCACGCCACCCGTCACCGTCTCCGCGGCGGGCGGTGTGGCGAGCGCCGCACACGCCTACACGAGCGCCTCGGGCAGTCCGTACACGGTCCACGCCATCTACAACGGCGACGAGGAGTGCACCGCCTCCGTGGGGACCGCAGACCACGTCGTACAGCGGGCGTTGTCGGCGACCGTGCTCACCCCCCTGCCCGATCCCTCGGTCACCGGGCAGCCGGTGGACGTCACGGCGACGGTCTCCGCGGCCGCGCCCGGCGCGGGCACCCCGACCGGTACGGTCACCTTCGACTTCGGTGACGGCACCCCGCCCGTGACGGCAACCCTGACGGACGGCACCGCCACCCTCACCCACGCCTGGACGACCACCTCCGGCAGCCCGTACGCCCTCACCGCCGACTACAGCGGGGACGAGGCCTTCACCCCCTCCACGGGCACCGGCACCCAGACCGTCACCCCGGCCGCGAGCACCACCGTCGTGACCACCTCGCCCGACCCCTCGGTCACCGGGCAGCCGGTGGACGTCACGGCGACGGTCTCCGCTGCCGCGCCCGGCGCGGGCACCCCGACGGGGACGGTCACCTTCGACTTCGGTGACGGCACCCCCTCCGTCAGCGCCACGGTCTCCGCCGGCGTGGCCACGGTGACGCACATCTGGACCGGGGCCTCACCCGGCCCGTACACCGTCACGGCCGACTACAGCGGGGACACCGACTTCAGCTTCTCCACGGGCACCGACACCCACGCCGTCGGCCCGGCCTCCTCCTCCCTGTCCCTGTTCTCCTCCCCGGACCCCTCCGTGGCCGGGCAGTTGGTCACCTTCACCGCCCGGGTCGCCGCCGTCCCCCCGGGCGCGGGCACCCCGACCGGCACGGTCACCTTCGACTTCGGCGACGGCACCCCGCCCGTCAGCGCTCCGGTCTCCTCCGAGGCGGCGACCGTGACGCACGCCTACACCAGCACGACGGGAAGCCCCTACACGGTCACCGCCACCTACAGCGGTGACGACGACTTCGCCCCCGTCACCCTCACCGGCGTCCACACGGTGGCGGCCAGCGCCGCGACCACGTCGACGACCGTGAGCTCCTCCCCGGACCCCTCGGTGACCGGCCAGCCGGTGACCTTCACCGCGACCGTGGCCCCGACCCCGCCCGGCGCCGGTGTGCCCACCGGAACGGTCGCCTTCACCTTCGGCGACGGGACGGCCGCCATCACAACACCGCTCTCCGGCGGAGTGGCGACCGTGACGCATGCCTACACCACCGCCTCGGGCAGCCCCCACACGGTGACCGCGAACTACAGCGGGGACGTCAACTTCAGCTCCTCCTCGGGCACCGACACCCAGACGGTCGCTCCGGCGACGACACTGACCACGGTGGCCACCGCGCCGGACCCGTCCGTGGTCGGCCAGCCGGTGACCCTCACCGCGACCGTGACACCGGTCGCGCCGGGAGCGGGCGTGCCGACCGGCGCGGTCACGTTCGACTTCGGTGACGACACCCCGTCCACCGTGACCTCGCTCTCCGGCGGCGTGGCCAGGATCACCCACACCTACACGAGCGCGGGCGGGCCCTACCCGGTGACCGCGCACTATGACGGGGACGTCAGCTACTCCGCGTCGAGTGGGAGCGATACGCAGACGGTCGGCAAGGCGGCGACGACGACGGCGGTGGTGTCGTCGCCTGATCCCACGGTGGTGGGTCAGTTGACGACGGTGACGGCGTCGGTGGCGTCGGTGGCGCCGGGGGCGGGTGCGCCGTCGGGGACGGTCACCTTCGACTTCGGGGACGGCACTCCGGCTCTCACGGCACCGGTCATCGACGGTCTGGTGATGGTGACGCACGCGTACCCGAGCACCTCGGGCAGTCCGTTCGCGATCACGGGCACCTACAACGGGGACGCCAACTTCACCGCGTCGAGCGGGAGTGACACACAGACGGTGGGGCGGGCGGCGACGACGGCGGTGGTGTCGTCGCCCGATCCCACGGTGGTGGGTCAGTTGACGACGGTGACGGCGTCGGTGGCGTCGGTGGCGCCGGGGGCGGGTGCGCCGTCGGGGACGGTCACCTTCGACTTCGGGGACGGCACTCCGACCCTCACGGCACCGGTCACCGACGGGCGGGTGATGGTGACGCACTCCTACGGGAACACCACGGGCAGTCCGTTCGTCCTCACCGCCACCTACGACGGCGACGCCAACTTCACCTCGTCGAGCGGCACCGACACCCAGACCGTCGGCAAGGCGGCCACCATGACGACGGTGACCTCCTCGCCCGATCCCACGGTGGTCGGACAGTCCACCACGATCACGGCCTCCGTCACCTCCGTCGCACCCGGTGTCGCGACCCCCACCGGGACGGTCACCTTCAGCTTCGGCGACGGCACCAGCTCCACCACGACCGCGCTCGCCGACGGCACCGCGACCGTCACCCACACCTACGCCACCAGGTCCGGCAGCCCCTTCCCCGTCACGGCGACCTACAACGGGGAGAGCGGCTTCATGTCGTCGAGCGGGAGTGACACGCAGACGGTGGGGCGGGCGGCGACGACGACGGCGGTGGTGTCGTCGCCGGACCCGTCGGTGGCGGGGCAGTCGGTGACGCTGACCGCGACGGTTTCCCCGGTGGCGCCGGGGGCGGGCACTCCCACGGGGACGGTCACCTTCAGCTTCGGGGACGGCACCGGTGCCGCCACCGCGACCCTCTCCGGCGGCACGGCGACCGTGACACATCCGTTCAACAGCACCTCCGGCAGCCCGTACACCGTCACCGCGACCTACAACGGCGACGTCAGCTTCACCTCGTCGAGCGGGAGTGACACGCAGACGGTGGGGCGGGCGGCGACGACGACGGCGGTGGTGTCGTCCCCGGACCCGTCGGTGGCGGGGCAGTCGGTGACGCTGACCGCGACGGTTTCCACGGCGGCGCCGGGTGCCGGTACTCCCACCGGGACGGTCACCTTCACTTTCGGCGACGGGACCGGCGCCGGCACCGCGACCCTCTCCGGCGGCATCGCGACCCTCACCCACACCTATGCCACCAGGGCCGGCAGCCCCTTCCCGATCACGGCCGTCTACAACGGGGACGCCAACTTCTCGGCCTCCACCGGCACCGACACCCAGACCCTCACCAAGACGTCGACCACCACCACGGTGACCTCGACCCCCGACCCCTCGGTGTCCGGCGGGACGGTGACCCTCCGGGCGACCGTCTCCTCCGGCGCCGGAGCGCCGACCGGGACGGTCACCTTCAGCTTCGGGGACGGCACCGCCACCGCCACCGCCAACCTCTCCGGCGGCGTCGCCACCGTCACCCACGCCTACACGACCACCACCGGCAGCCCGTTCACCGTCACGGCCACCTACAGCGGGGACGCCAGCTTCTCCGGCTCCACCGGGACCGACACCCAGACCGTCACCCGGAGCGGGACCACCACCACCGTGGTCTCCGCGCCCAACCCGTCGACGACGGGGGACAGGGTCACGGTCACCGCGACCGTGGTTCCCAACGCCCCCGGAACGGGCACACCCACCGGGACCGTCACCCTCGCCATCTCGGGACGCACCCCGCTGACCGTGCCGCTCGTCGGCGGCACGGCCAGCGCGAGCTTCAACCCGATGCCCAAGGGAAGCCACGCCGTCATCGGCAACTACAACGGCGACGTCAGCTTCGCGCCGTCCGTCGGAACCGGTGTCCAGGTGGTGTCCTGACGGAGCGGTGCCCCGGGTCCCCTGTGCGGGACTCGGGGCACCGCTGTGTCCGGGCCCGGGGCGGGCAGCACCGGACGACCGCCGCAAGGGCTTCCGGGAACCGCCGGCCGTTGGCGCATCCAGGCCTTACCCGGGCCCGGGGAGTGGTGAAGAATCCGGAACCGGCAACAGAGGGCGGCGCCGGGGGAGTTGGGCGGGATCACCCCGCACCCTTGGCACCGTAAGTGCAATGTGAAATATTACTGAAGTGCTGACGAGAAGAACCTCGGATGTCATCGTCGTCGGAGCGGGCGTCGTCGGCGCGGCCTGCGCCTACTACGCGGCCCGTGCCGGACTCACCGTCACCGTGCTCGACCGGGGCCCCGTCGCGGGCGGCACCACGGGCGCCGGTGAGGGCAACCTGCTGGTCTCCGACAAGGAACCCGGACCCGAACTCGCACTCGCCCTGCTGTCCACCGCGTTGTGGCGGGACCTCGCGGAACTGCTCCCGCCACGCATCGAGTACGAGGCCAAGGGCGGCCTCGTGGTCGCCTCCGACGAGCCCGGGATGCACGCCCTGCGCGCCTTCGCCGCCGGACAGGACAAGGCCGGAGTGCGGGCGGAGGAGATCCCCGGGGACCGGCTGCGGGAGCTGGAGCCGCATCTGACTCCCGGTCTGGCAGGGGGCTTTCACTATCCGCAGGACGCCCAGGTGATGCCGGCCCTGGCCGCCGCCCACCTGCTGCGCGCGGGCGGCGACCGGGTCCGCCTGCGGCTCGGCGAGGAGGTCACCGGCCTGCTGACCACGGCCGGCGGCGCGGTGCGGGGGGTGCGTACGGCGGCCGGCGAGGCGTATGCCCCGTACGTGGTCAACGCGGCCGGCACCTGGGGCGGCGAGTTCGCCCGGCTCGCCGGTGTCGGCCTTCCGGTGCTGCCCCGCCGCGGCTTCGTGCTCGTCACGGAACCACTGCCGCGGGTGGTGCGGCGCAAGGTGTACGCGGCCGACTACGTCGCCGACGTCGCCAGCGGCTCGGCGGCGCTGCAGACCTCGGCCGTGGTCGAGGGCACCGCGGCCGGCCCCGTGCTGATCGGCGCCAGCCGGGAACGGGTCGGCTTCGACCGGGTGCTGTCGGCCGAGGCGCTGCGTCGCCTGGCCGCCCAGGCCACCGCGCTGTTCCCGGTCCTGGCCGGGGTCCGCGCGCTGCGGACGTATGCCGGATTCCGCCCCTACTTGCCCGACCATCTGCCGGCCATCGGCCCCGACCGGCGGGTGCCCGGCCTGCTGCACGCCTGCGGCCACGAAGGCGCGGGGATCGGCCTCGCCCCGGCCACCGGGCTGCTCCTCGCCCGGCTCATGACCGGGGAGGAACCACCCCTGGACACGGGCCCGTTCGACCCCGCCCGCTTCGAGACCGCCGTCTGACCCGTCCACCACGAGAGGAGGCCCGCCGTGGCCCGTACCCCCGTCGAACTGGCAGGGGCGCACCCCGCCGCGCCGTTCGAGATCACCCTGGACGGCCGCCCGGTCCCCGCGCTGCCCGGCCAGTCCGTCGCCGCGGCCCTGTGGTCCGCCGGCATCCTCGCCTGGCGCACCACCCGCACCACCGGCCGCCCCAGGGGCGCCTTCTGCGGCATCGGGCAGTGCCACGACTGCCTGGCCACCATCAACGGGGAGCCCAACCGCCGGGCCTGTCTGGTGCCCGCCCGCCCCGGCGACGCGATCCGCACCCAGGAGGGACACGGCCATGCCCGCCTCGGTGTCTGACCCGTACGACCTCGCGGTGATCGGAGCGGGCCCCGCCGGTCTCGCCGGGGCCGTCACGGCTGCCGAACTCGGACTCTCCGTGGCCCTGTTGGACGCCGCACCGCAGACCGGCGGCCAGTTCTACCGGCATCCGGCGCCGGCTCTGGGCGCGGCCCGGCCCGAGGCGCTGCACCACGACTGGCGGGCGTTCACCACGCTCCGGGGGCGCCTGGAGCGCAGCGACGTCCAGCACCTCGCCGGGCACCATGTCTGGGCCGTCACCAAGGAGGACGACGGCCCGTGGGTGGTACACGCCGCCACCGGCGCCGACGGAACCGCGGAACATCCGGCCCGGGTACGGGCCCGCACGGTCCTGCTCGCGACCGGCGCGTACGAACGCCAACTCCCCGTACCCGGCTGGACGTTGCCGGGGGTCCTGGGAGCCGGGGGAGCGCAGGCCATGCTCAAGTCCGGGCTGGTGCTGCCCGGCAGGCGCATCGTCGTCGCGGGCAGCGGCCCCCTGCTGCTCGCGGTCGCCACCTCGCTGGCCGCGGCCGGCGCCCGCATCCCCGCCGTCATCGAGGCATCCGGCTACCGGGGCTACGCACGGCATCCCCGCGCGCTCGCCGCCAACCCGCGCAAACTCGCCGAGGCGACGGTCCACGGGGCCGCTCTGCTGCGGCACCGGATACCCCTGCGCACCCACAGCGCGGTCACCGAGGTGCACGGCACCGACCGGGTCGCCGCCGTCACCGTCACCCGGCTCGACCGCGACTGGCGGCCCGTACCGGGCACCGCCCGGCGGATCACCTGCGACGCGCTCGCGATCGGACACGGCCTCGTCCCGCAGATCGAACTCGCCACCACACTCGGCTGCGCCACCCGCCCCACCACGGACGGCACCACCGCCCTGGCCCTGAACGGCCTGCAGGAGACCTCGGTACGCGGGATCTGGGCGGCAGGGGAGACCGGGGGCGTGGGCGGCGCCCAACTCGCCGTTACGGAAGGCGAGCTGGCCGGAATCGCGGTGGCCGCCCGACTCCACGGATACCGCGCTCCCGCACGGCGCATACGTGAGCTGCGCCGCCGACGGGACCGGATGCGGGCCTTCGCCGAGGCGATGGCCGCTCGTCACGCACCGGCGGCGGGCTGGACGGACTGGCTCACCGACGACACGGAGGTCTGCCGCTGCGAGGAGGTGACCGCCGGCGAGATCCGCGAGGCCGTCACCGGACTCGGCGCCCGCGACGCACGCACCGTCAAACTCCTCACCCGGGCCGGTATGGGCTGGTGCCAGGGGCGGATGTGCGGGACGGCCACCTCCTGCCTCGCGGCAGACGGCGGAGCCGTGCAGCCACCCGCCGAACGCCGCCCGTTCGCGGTCCCCGTCCCGCTCTCGGCGCTCGCCGCGCCCGACGCACCGACCGGGAGCCGGCCGGACACCACCCCGGCCGCCGACGACTGACCCACGCGCCGCCCCTCGTGGGCGCCACACCCCACCGACAGGAATCCACCCGCCACAGAAGGGTTCACCGGCATGACCGCCCACACCTGGAACGCCACCCGCCCCTGGCGCGGCATCATGGTCGCCACCGCACTGCCCCTGCGCGACGACCTGTCCGTCGACCACGACGCCTACGCCCGGCACGTCCGCTGGCTGATCGAGCAGGGCTGCGACGGTGTCGTCCCGAACGGCTCGCTCGGCGAGTACCAGACCCTCACCGACGACGAGCGGGCCCGCGTGGTGCGGACCGCGGTCGAAGCGGCCGGTGACGGCGCGCGGGTCATGCCCGGCGTAGCCGCCTACGGCAGCGCCGAGGCCCGGCGCTGGGCCGAGCAGGCGGGCGAGGCGGGCTGCGGCTCGGTCCTGCTGCTGCCCCCGAACGCCTACCGCGCCGACGAACCGGCCGTCCGCGCCCACTACACCGAGGTCGCCAGGGCGGGGCTGCCCGTCGTCGCGTACAACAACCCCCTCGACACCAAGGTGGACCTGACCCCCGCGCTGCTGGCCCGGCTGCACCAGGAAGCCGGCATCGTCGCGGTCAAGGAGTTCTCCGGCGACGTACGGCGCGCCTACGAGATCGCCGAACTCGCCCCGGAACTCGACCTGTTGATCGGCGCCGACGACGTGCTGCTGGAACTCGCCGTGGCCGGTGCCGTCGGCTGGATCGCCGGCTACCCCAACGCCTTCCCGGCCACCTGCGCCGAGCTCTACCGCGCCGCCGTCGCCGGTGACCTGTCCACCGCGCGGCCGCTCTACCGGTCCCTGCACCCGCTGCTGCGCTGGGACTCGAAGACGGAGTTCGTCCAGTGCATCAAGCTGTCCATGGACCTCGCCGGCCGCCACGGCGGCCCCGCCCGCCCGCCGCGCTCCCCGCTCACCGGGGAGACCGAGGCCGAAGTCCGGGCCGCCACCGAGAAGGCCCTGGCCGCCGGCCACCACTGACCGCGGCCGTCCCGCAGCGAAAGGACCGATGGTGCGTACGCGTCATGTCTTCCACGCCGTCGACTCGCACACCGAGGGCATGCCCACCCGTGTGATCACCGGTGGCGTCGGGGTGATACCCGGAGCCACCATGGCCGAGCGCAGACTCCACTTCATCGACCACCTCGACCACCTCAGGACCCTCCTGATGTACGAGCCGCGCGGGCACTCCGCCATGAGCGGCGCCATCCTCCAGCCGCCCACCCGCGCCGACGCCGACTACGGCGTCCTCTACATCGAGGTATCCGGCCTGCTGCCGATGTGCGGACACGGCACCATCGGGGTGGCCACCGTCCTCGTCGAGTCGGGCATGGTGCCGGTGACCGAACCGGTCACCCCCGTCCGGCTCGACACCCCCGCCGGCCTGGTCGCCGTCGACGTCCACGTCGCGGACGGCGCCGCGACCTCGGTCACCCTCACCAACGTGCCCGCCTTCTGCGCCGGCCTGGACCGCACCGTCGAGGTCCCCGGCTACGGGAAGGTCACCTACGACCTCGCCTTCGGCGGCAACTTCTACGCCTTCGTGGACCTCGACGCACTGGCCCTGCCGTTCGACCGGGCCCGCCAGGACGACCTGCTGGCCGCCGGACTGGCCGTCATGGCGGCGATCAACGCGTCACCGGACCGGCCGGTCCACCCCGAGCGGCCGGAGATCGCCGGGGTCAAACATGTCTACCTGGCCGCTCCCGGCTCGGACGCCCACCACTCGCGGCATGCGATGGCCATCCACCCGGGCTGGTTCGACCGCTCGCCGTGCGGCACCGGCACCTCGGCGCGGATGGCGCAGCTGCACGCCCGCGGTGAACTGCCCCTGGACCGCGACTTCGTCAACGAGTCCTTCATCGGCACCCGCTTCACCGGCCGGCTCGTCGCCGAGACCGAGGTCGGCGGGCTGCCCGCGGTGGTCCCCACCGTCACCGGCCGGGCCTGGATCACCGGCACCGCCCAGTACTTCCTCGACCCGGACGACCCGTTCCCCGCAGGCTTCCTCCTCTGACCACCGCCGTCCCGTCCGCCCGCCGGGTGAAGGGGTCCGCGCCACACGGGAGTTCCGCACCAGGAGCCGCCCGCACGCCCTGCCACCCGCGGAAACAATGTGAAATTGTATGCTGGCGATCCGCTCCGCCATGAAGGGATCACCACCGCTATGGGGCACCTGAAGCACCGCGATCTCAACGCCACCCGGGAGCGGTTGCGCGACCAGGTCGCCCACGCCCTGCGGGCCGCCCTGATCTCCGGTGAGCTGCGGCCGGGCGAGGTGTACTCGGCGCCGGTCCTGGCCGAGGACTTCGGGATCTCGGCCACGCCCGTACGCGAGGCGATGCTCGACCTGGCGCGCGAGGGCCTGGTCGAGCCCGTCCGCAACAAGGGCTTCCGGGTCACCGAGGTCAATGAGCGCGACCTCGACCAGTACACCGAGATCCGCGCACTCATCGAGATCCCCATGATCGGCCGGATCACCCGCACCGCCACCCGCGAGCAACTGGAGGCGCTGCGGCCGGTCGCCGGCGAGATCGTGCGCGCCGCGCGCGACCACGACCTCATCGGCTACCTGGAGGCCGACCGGCAGTTCCACCTCGAACTCCTCGGCCTCAGCGGCAACGAGCGCCTCGTCGAGACCGTCAGCGATCTGCGCAAGCGCTCGCGTCTGTACGGCCTGACCGCCCTCGACGAGCGGGGCGAACTCATCCCCTCGGCCGAGGAACACTTCGCACTCCTCGACCTGATGCTGGCGGGCGACGCGAAGGGCGCCGAGAAGTGCATGGCCAAGCACCTGGGCCATGTCCGCTCACTCTGGGCCAGGAGCGGTACCAAGGAGAAGTCCGGCAAGTAGACGGCCGGGGGGAAGGGGGGCGAAGAACGAGGGGCTGCGGGCAGCACCGCCCCTGTACCCCTTGGACGGCCATCTGCACCGTCGCCGCGCGCACCCCTGACGACTCCGGACCGCCCGTCCAGCGCGCGGACCGCCGCGCTATCGGGGCGGGGGACCGGCCAGCCCGTCCAGGATGGTGTTGTACCGGTCACCGAAGTCGATGCGGGTGATGTCCTCGTAGCGGCAGGACGACGGGTCCACGGCCCAGCGGGCTCGCGGATTGACTTCCAGCAGCCGAAGCCGCTTCTTCCCGAAGCGCACCGGTGCCCCGATGTACACCACGCCGGGGTCCAGATCCTCTTCGAAGACGGCCAGCAGGCGGTAGTGCCTGCCGACCGACTCCGCCAAGGACCGGGCGTCGGTCAGCGCGAGGGCGCCACGCGGCTCGGGCGGAGGCCAGGGACCGTGCCGCTGGAGCCAACGCACCATCAGATCGCGGGCCCCTCGCCGTATGCCTTCACCCGTGCCTCCATGCTCCTCCCGGGCCGGTCCGCGCACCATGGAATTTCGCACCGGCGGCCATGGGGGCGCCCCCCAATGACGTGCACTTGGGTTGTCACAACAACGTGTCTGACAGGGGCTGTTGGTGCCCGGACCGCGACCAGATGCTCAAATGTGGCTCAGAAATGGCCCCGATCTACCTTCCTGCGGGCGGTAGTTCGTACACTCGTAGTGTCGAACACTACGAGCAGGAGGACCGATGAAATCCACTCTCAGTCGCCTGGCCTCCCGCATCATGTCGTTCATGCTGCGCGGGCGCCGGCCTCGACTCGACCACCCCGACGCGCACCGGGCCGCCGGGCCCGACCAGCACGCGGGACTGATCAACCACTACACGCCCTCTGCGGTCCCGACAAGCGGCCTGGGAGTTCGCTGACCACGGGCGCCCGGGGCGGCTCCTGGTAAGGCGCCGCCCCGGACAGCCCATCCGCGGGCGCGCCGGATTGTCGGCGCGCCCGCGTTCGCGTCCACATGCGCGTCGAAGCAGCGTGCTTCCGCGCTCAAGCCTGCGCCCGGGGCTCCGGCCTGCTGGGCTACCGCACCAGGCAACGGTGTCAGGCGCCTTCCCGTTCGTTCGTCTCCTTGCGGGCTGCGGCCCGGGTGCGACGGCGGCCGAGCAGGGCGCATCCCACCGTCACCAGGCCGATGGCGATGACCTTGGAGACTCCGTAGTAGCCGGACGCCGGCTCCTCCGGGGTGCCCGGCAGCCGGAGAAAGAACCACACTGCCCCGACGCCACCGAGAACGATCAGTGCGACAGCCCTCCATGGCCCGAGGTCCTCCCACCAGACTCCCGGGAGGTGACCCCGCTCGTCGTTCTGCTCGATGTCCTTGTCGGCCATGGTCTGTTCTCCTGGGCATGTGGTGACGGTCGTCGCGGGGGAGGAGCCGCGGGCCCGGCGCGCCAGGTTCACCGGCCAACGTTCCCTGCGGAGCCGACATCCTGTCACCCCGCTGGTTGCCGGATGTGAGGTTCGGAGATCGATGGGCCTGGACGCCGCCAGAGCCCATGAGCGTGCTGAGATCTTGGCATCGGACTTGAAGTTGTCGCTGCGGCAGCTTCTACCGTCCTGAACAGGGCCGGAGCGGCCGGCCCGGTGATGTACCTGCGAGGAGGCGGCGATGGCCTGGCCGATTGCGGAGGTCGCCCGGATGTCGGGGGTGACGGCCCGGACACTGCGGCACTACGACGAGATCGGGTTGCTGCCACCGGCCCGGATCGGCACCAACGGCCACCGCTACTACGAGGAGCGCGAGTTGCTGCGGTTGCAGCAGATCCTCGTGCTGCGGGCGCTGGGCCTGGGGCTGCCCGAGATCGGCCGGGTCCTGGCCGAGCAGGTCGACGAGCTGGAGGCCCTGCGCGGCCACCACCGCCGACTGCTCGCCGAACGCGACCGGCTTGACGCCCTGGCCGGCACCGTCTCCCGCACGATCACCCAACTGGAACGGTCCAGGAAGGACGGTAGCCCCATGACCAGCATCAACCGACCGGAGAACCTCTTCGAGGGCGTACAGCCCGCCCAGTACGGGGAGAGCCTGCGTGACTTCCCGGAGCTGGCGGGTGACATCGCGCGGCACGTCTCGACGATGAGCGAGGCGGAGATCGAGGCCGGGCACCGCAAGCGCACGGCGCAGATGATCCGCCTGGCCGAACTGCTGGCCGCCGGGACGCCCACCGACGCCGAACCGGTGCAGGCGGAGATCGATGCCCAGTATCGCGGGCTCGCCGAATTCCGGGAGGTCTCCGCCGAGGAGTATCGCGCGATCGGGCGTTCCTGCGTGGACAACGAGCAGTGGCGCGCGGCATACGAGGCGATCGCGCCGGGCCTGGCCGAGTATCAGCGCGACGCCATCGACGCGTACGCCGGGTCGCGGCTGAGCTGAGGCGCCCCCCGGGCCGCCGCCGCGGCAACGGCCCAGGCGGCGGTCCGTATTGGTGGGGAAGATGCGAGCGGGGACCCTTACGGCTCCCTGCTCGCGCCCAGCACCGGATAGTCGGTGTACCCGGTCTCCCCGCCGACGTACATCATGTGCCGGTCGCGTACCGGATTGAGCGGTGCGCCGATACGCAGCCGTTCGACCAGGTCGGGGTTGGCGAGGAAGGCGCGGCCCAGGGAGATCAGGTCGGCTCCCGAGGCCAGCAGCCGCTCGCCCGCGCGCTTGCCGCCGTCGGCGGGCAGTGGCGTTCCCCGGCCGAGTGCCGGGTTGGCGATCAGCGTGCCCGGCCAGGACGCGCGGATGCGGTGGAAGAGGGGCTGGCCCGGGTCGGCGAACGCCAGGTGCAGATAGGCCAGGCCGGTGGGTGCCAGTGCCTCGATGAGCGTCGGGTAGAGCGCTTCGGTGTCGCCCTCGTCGATGCCGTTGATGGTGTTTCCGGGGGAGATGCGCAGGCCCACCCGGTCGGGCCCGATGGCTTCGGCGACCGCCTGGGTCACCTCGACCGCGAACCGTATGCGGTCGCTCGGCGGACCGCCGTAGCCGTCGGCGCGGTGGTTGGTGTTCCGCGACAGGAACTGGTGCAGGAGATGACCGTTGGCGGCATGCACCTCCACTCCGGAGAACCCGGCGTCGATGGCGTTGCGGGCGGCGGTGGCGAAGTCGGCCACGGTGGAGTGGATGTTATCGAGGCTCATCTCCCTTGGGATGACGGCGTCTTGGCGCCCAGTGGGCGTGTGCAGGGTCTCCGGGAGCGGGACCGGCGAGGGCGCGACCGGCGCCAGGCCGCTGGTGTCGGGATGGCCGACCCGGCCGCCGTGCTGGAGTTGCAGGTACATCCGGCCACCCGCGGCCCGCACCGCCTCGGTGACACGCCGCCAGCCGGCCACCTGCCGCTCGTTGTGGATCGCGGGGATGTGGGGATAGGTCTGCCCCACGGCGTTCGGGGTGGCGGCCTCGGCGATGATCAGCCCCGCGGAGGCGCGTTGTGCGTAGTAGGTGGCCATGATCGGCTGCGGGACGCCGTCGGCGCCGGCGCGGTTGCGGGTCAACGGCGCCATCACCAGGCGGTTGGGCAGCCGCAGGGCGCCGAGGCGGGCAGGTTCGAAGAGGCGGGAGACCGCCGGTGGGTGCGTCATGCCGGTACGGTAGAAGTTGACATCAGTGTCAGATTCAAGTCCGGTGGCGGTACCCGGGGGTGGGGAATGCGGATCGGTGAACTGGCCCGGCGCAGCGGCGTGAGCGAGCGTTCTCTGCGCTATTACGAGACACACGGGCTGCTGACCGCCGAGCGCACTCCCGGTGGCCATCGCCACTACGGCGAGTGGGCGGTGGACCGGGTCATCCGCATCCAGGCGCTCTACGCCGCGGGGCTGAACAGCGCCAAGATCGCGCAGCTGCTGCCGTGCATGAGGGACGCGGACGGCGGCCCGTCCGCCCTCGCCACCCCGCGATTGCTCACCGAACTCACCGCGGAACGCGACCGCATCGACCGAACGATCGCCGACCTGCTCCGCTCCCGCGACGTCCTGGACGAAGCCATCACGACGGCCGCGGGCCGTCCCGCCGCCCCGCCCGCCGCCGTTCCCGCAGGCTCCCGCACCGACACCCCAGGGGCACAGGGCGGACGGCCGTCTGATCAGACCGAGGTCAGACACACTCCCTGAGAGAACCGCAACAGGAGAGCGAGCCTGGCGTCACCCCGAGACGGAACCGGTCGCGGGCACCCTCCGGACCTACAGGGCGGCCGGGTTCCTGGCGAACGCGGCCAGGTTGCGCGGGCACCGCATGCGTTCGCTGTGGTCCGGGCCGTGCTGCGCCTCGTCCTCCGCGTACTCCGTGGGGTCCCAGTCGTCCGCTTCCTGGAGTTCGTACATGAGGGCCATGAGATCGTCCCCGATCTGGAACGGGCCGTCGTCCCACGGATGCGCGTCATGTGTGCAGCCGTCCTCGCGCTGCTGGAAGGCGGTGTGCGCCGCCGTCAGCGCGTTCTCCGCACGGCGGACGAGGTCCGGGCGCTCGTCACACCACTCCATCCACGGGCCCACGGCAGCGACACCGAGTATCCAGTAGGCGGTGGCGTCACTGTCCAGGTCGGTCTCCAGCTGGCTGATGGAGAGTTCGACGGTCGCCCACGGGTCCCCGGTCGGGTAGCCGCCGATGACGTTCTCGATGTGGCTGGTGAACTCGGTGAGGTCTTTCCATGATCCAAACACGTGGTGACTGACGAGGGGGACCCCGGGAAGGTTCCCTCAGCCAGCCGCTCGCTCAGCCGGCGGCGCTCTGCTTACCGCGGCACCGCTCACCCAGCCGTGCCCCCGGTTAGGCTCCGCCCCTGGCCGCCTTCAGATTGGCCTTCTTCATCTTGTTGCCGCAGGTGGCCATGGAGCACCACCGCCGCCGTCGGCCGCGACTGGTGTCCACGAACAGCCCCCCGCAGGTGCTCTGCTCACAGCGCTTGATCTCGCCGTCGTGGTGGCCGCCGAGGGTCGCGACGGCGTCCAGGGCGACGACGGCGAGCGCGGCCCGCGCGGGGTCGGACTCCGGCAGCTGCCACCTGGCCTGCCCGCCGGTGAGGACGAGCCGTGCCCGGTGACGCGCGCTCCAGCGGTTGAGCAGCTCCTCATCGGCGGGTTCCGGCACGCTGCCGGAGGCGAGGGCGGTGCCGGCCCGGTGGATCGCCTCGCGCAGGGCGCGCGCGTCCCGGAGGAGGGTGTCGGAGACCGGCATATCCGCCGCACCGCCCAGCCCGTTGGCGGTCAGCCAGGCCCGCAGTCGCTCGGGGGTGCCGATCCGTTCCACCGGCTCGGTACGCCGTTCCCCGAGCGTGGCGACGAAGCGGAACGCGAGGATCTCGTTACCGAGGCGGAAACCCTCCGAGCCGCGGGGCCCGGCGGCAGAGGCGGGAGTGGCGCCGACAGTGGATGAACCGGTCATGGTGGTTCAGCGTAGACGCTCCACCTCCGGGATTCCACCGCTTGCCGTCGCACTTGACGCGCCCTGCTTGAACCATCTTAATGGGTTCATGCGAACCGTTTAAAACGGTTCGCTGGTGAGTGAAGGGCGTGCCGCCCCGCCACTCGCGCCGCTCCACCGACCCCCACCCCACCGCAAGGAGAACGCGCATGACCGAGACAACCGTCCGGCCCGTCCGGCCGCTCACCGGTTTCGGCACCGTGAGCGGCGTCCCCCGGCTCCCGGAAGGCTTCACGGACCTCTTCGACAGCACCCTCGTCCGCGTCGGAGAGGTGGAGCTGCACACCGTCCAGGGCGGCGCCGGGCGGCCCCTCCTCCTCGTCGGCGGCTGGCCGCAGAACTGGTACGCATGGCGCCTGGTCATGCCGCGCCTGGCCGAGCACTTCCGCGTGATCGCGGTCGATCCCCGCGGAGTCGGACCGTCCGACAAACCCCGCGGCGGATACGACACCGGCACCGTCGCGGCCGAACTCGTCGCCCTCATGCGGGCGCTCGGCCACGAACGCTTCGCCATGGTGGGACACGACGTCGGCATGTGGATCGGCTACGCCCTCGCCGCGGACCATCGCGACGCGCTCGAACGCCTCGCCCTGCTCGACGCCACCCTCCCCGGCCTCGCGCCCGACATCCCGCTCTTCGGTACCGAGGCACAGAACGACCTGCTGTGGCACTTCGCCTTCAACCGCAAGCGGTCCGTCAACGAAGAGCTCGTCCGGGGCCGTGAGCACGTCTACTACGGCGACCAGTTCCGCCAGAAAACCGCACGTCCGCTGCCGCCCTCCGCCGTCGACTTCTACGTCGAAAGCCTCGCCCGCGACCCCGAAGCCCTCCGCGCCAGCTTCGAGTACTACCGGGCCACCGACGACAACATCGCCCAGAACCGTCGACGGGGACGCCATCCGCTGACCCTGCCCGTCCTGAGTGTCGCCGGCGACCGGGGGCAGGGTGAGCGCCTCGCCGCCCTCCTCGCCCCCGTGACCGAACGGCTCGACAGCGCCGTCCTGCCCGACTGCGGCCACTACGTTCCCGAGGAGCAGCCCGACGCCCTCCTGGCACACCTCCTGCCCTTCCTGCACGACTGACGCCCCTTCGCCGGACCGGGCACGACTCACCCGACCGGACGACTGCGCCGCCCGGCCGAAGCACTCACCGGGCGCCGCGCGCCCCGGCAGGCGAGGCTGCACTGTGGAGGTGGGTCATGGAGCAGCTGACAGCGGATGTGTGCGTCGTGGGCGCCGGATTCGCGGGACTGGCGGCCGCACGGCAGCTGGCCGAGGCCGGGCGTTCGGTCGTCGTACTCGAAGCCAGGGACCGGGTGGGCGGGCGCGTCTGGAACCGGGAGCTGCCCGACGGCACCGTGGTCTCCGCGGGTGGCACCTGGCTGGGCAAGGGGCAGGACCGGATGTTCCAGCTCTGCCGCGAGCTGGGGCTGGCGGTCTACCCGCAGTACGACGACGGCGATCACCTGCTGCGCCTCGACGGCCGCAACCACCGTCACCGCGGCATCCCCAAGGCCGGACCGGCGGCACTCGCCACCCTGGGAATGGCTTTCCTCCGCCTGAACCTGATGGCACGGCGACTCCCGCTGGACGCCCCCTGGGAGGCGCGGCGCGCACGGGCCTGGGATGCCCGCACGCTGGGGCAGTGGCTCTCCCGTCCGCTCAACGTGCCCTCGTCCACCGCCCACACCCTCCTCAAGTCGACGATGAACCTGCTGTTCTGCGCCGACCCGGCGGAAGTCTCCCTCCTGGGCGCGTTCGTTCTGGCGCGCGGCGGCGGAGGAAGTGGCATCGGTTACTACACCGACAGCCGGAAGACGGAATCCCACCTCGTGGACGGCGGAGCCCCCGAACTGGCCCGGCGGATGGCCGCGCGCCTCGGCACGGCGGTACACCTGTCCAGCCCGGCCCGCCGGATCGTCCGGAACACCACCGATGTGGAGGTCAGGTCCGATGCGCTCGCCGTACGGGCACGACGGGTCATCGTGGCCACCCCACCCGTGCTCGCCGGCCGCATCGCCTTCGATCCGCCGCTGCCCGCCGCCCACAGCCATCTGCGGCAACGCGTGGTACCCGGGGCGATCATCCGGGTGCACACGCAGTACCCGGAGCCTTTCTGGCGGGGCCAGCGGCTGTCGGGCCAGACACTGGCGCCCGGGTCGCCCGTCCCGATCACCATCGACCAGACCCCGCGCTCGGGCGAACCGGGCGTGCTGAGCAGCTACGCCTTCGGGGCCGGGGCCGTACGGCTGGGCCGCCTGCATCCCAAGGAGCGGCGGGAGCTCTGGCTGGACGCGCTCGCCGAGCGCTTCGGCCCGGAGGCGCGCCACCCCACCGCATACCTGGAGACCGACTGGTCCGAACAACCCTGGTCACTGGGCGGGATGGTGGCCCACTTCCCGCCGGGCGCGCTGACCAACTACGGCAGTGCGCTGCGCGAGCCCGTGGGCCGCATCCACTGGGCGGGCACGGAGTCGGCGACCCTGATGCACGGCCTGATGGAGGGCGCGGTGCGCTCCGGCGAACGAGCCGCCCGTGAGGTCATGGCCGTCAGCTGAATCGCGGTTCCCTCAGCGTCCATAACTACCCGCCTGTGACGGGGAGTTCCTTATCGAGAGCGCCTAATCGCCACTGCCGCTGGTGCTGTTGGTGTTCCGGCGCTTCCGCTTCCTGGCGTCGTGCAGCACCTCGCCCGCGGCCCGCGTCACGGTCGCCACGACGCGCACCCAGCGGGGGCCGCCGCGCTCCGCCCACACCACACATACGCACCCGCCGATGGCGAGCGCCAGAACGCCGAGCAGTATCAGAATGGCCATGTTCCCCCATGCCTGCGTGATCAGTGCCTGCGCGGCCTGTGCCTGTGTGGCCCGTGCCCGCGTACCCATGCCTGGGTGCAGCCCCAAGATCCTCTCAGGTGCGGCGAGAGGCAAGTGCCGGACCCTTCGGGCGGCACACCTCCCAGCCCTCTTCCGGACCCGGACACTCCTGAGGGACTTTCCGGCCATTGGCTGACGGAATCGCCGCAAAGGGACATGAGTGCGGTAGGAAAGGTGCCGGTCCGCGGAACACCCCGGCGCCCCCGCTCCTTCAGGGTGCCCGCCTGCTCCATCCACCGTCGACGGGACGCTCCCGTGCTGCCCGCCGACCGGATCTTCCGATTCCCGGAAACGGAGACACCCATGCGAAGACGGATACGTGCCGCTGCGGCGGTATGCGCGACCGCGTTCCTCACGCCGCTGCTGACGGCGAGCCCGGCGGCGGCCGCGTCGGTCCGGCCCGCCGACGGCGCCCGTAAGCCCGCGGACTGCCGGCCCGCCCTCCAGGTCCTGGCCTCCCTGCCCGGTTCGGGAGGCAGCGAGGTCAGGGGACTCGGGCCGAAGGACCTGGCGGTGGGCGCCTCGCGCGGCCTGCCCGCGTACTGGACCGGCACCCGGGTCCATCGCGTACCGCTGCCCGCCGGATTCACCGGCGGGACAGTGGCGGCCGTCAACGCGAAGGGGCTGATGGTCGGTTCGCTGCGCGGCGAGGGCAAGACCGCCGCCTTCAGCTTCCGTGCCGGGGCGCGCATGGTGACCCTGCTGCCGGAAGGCGCCCACGCGGCGGACGTCAACGACCAGGGGCTGATCGTCGGCGACGCGGTCAAGAGCGGCAAGCTGGTCGGCCTCGTCTGGGACGGCGCACGGATTCACCGCCGGCTCGCGCCGCCCGCCGGATACTCGCTCACCTCGGTGACCGCCCTCAACAACGCCGGGCAGATCGCCGGTTCCGGCGAGGCCGTCAAGGACGAGGAGTCATGGTCCGCGGGCCTCTTCTGGCCGGCCAGGAGCGGCGCCCCGGCCGTACCCCTCCAGCGGTTCTGGCCCTCGGGAGTGCCCTACGACTTCTGGTACCCGCGGGACATCGACCGCGCCGGACGGATCGTCGGCACCCACGACTACACCCGGCTGGACACCCTGACGCCCACCCAATGGCTCCCGCCGTACACGGTCGAGACCCAACCGGGGCTGCTCGGGGAGCGCACCAGCGGCACCTTCCAGGCCATCAGCCCCACCACCAACGTGAGTGTCGGCACCGCCCTCGACAGTCACATGGTCGGGCCCTTCCCGCCCGAGACGGCGCCCCCGCCGCAGGCCCAGATATGGCCCGGCACCGGCCCCCTGCTGGCACTGCCCCGGCTCTCCCTGGAGGGCGCCTCCGAGGCGCACGCCGTCAGCGATGACCAGCGCGTGGGCGGGTCCGCGGCCGACGCCAGGTCGACGCCCCGTGCCGTCATCTGGACCTGCGCCCTGCGACAGGCGTACCGCCCCTGACGACCCGGCCACCCGTCACCACCGACGCGACTGTCCGGTTCCTTGTGTGACATCCCGGGGTGCCCGGTCGGCAACCCGCGCCGCGCCGAGCGCCCCGGTCCGACGGTCCGCGAACTCCGTGCCGCAGCAGCCCGGTCCGGGGCCGAAACCGCTCGCGGCGCGGCTACCGCCGGATCTACCCTCATGAACATGATCACTCGAAGGGAAGACGGCTACGAGGTCGACACCGACCCGGACCGTCTCGACGTCGGCCTGGTGCACCACTGGCTCTCGACCGACGCGTTCTGGGCCCTGGGCCGCAGCCGTGAAACGGTCGAGCAGTCCATCAGCGGGTCGCTCAACTTCGGCCTCTACGACGACAGCGGTGCTCAGGTCGCGTACGCACGGGTCGTCACGGACCGGGCGACCTTCGCCTGGCTCTGCGATGTCTACGTCGCCCCCACCCACCGCGGCAGGGGACTCGGCACCTGGCTCGCCGAGGCGGTCCGCGACCGCCTGGCCCCCTACCGCCTCAAGCGGACACTGCTGTCCACCCGCGACGCCCACGAGGTCTACGCCAAGGTCGGGTTCGTCCCCGTACCCGACCCACAGCACCTCATGATCATGAAGTCCGCGACCTGACGCCCCTTGCCGGGCGGCGGGCGCCGAAGCACCCCGCCCGTACCGGTCTCGCTGGCGTGCAGGCCCCGGTCAGGCACCGACGTAGGCCGCGAGGTGCTCGCCGGTGAGAGTCGAGCGGGCGGCGACCAGGTCGGCGGGAGTGCCCTCGAAGACGACCCGGCCGCCGTCGTGGCCGGCGCCGGGACCCAGGTCGATGATCCAGTCGGCGTGCGCCATGACCGCAGGGTGGTGCTCCACGACGATGACCGACTTGCCGGAGTCGACGAGCTGGTCGAGCAGGCCGAGCAGCTGCGCGACATCGGCGAGATGGAGGCCGGCGGTCGGCTCGTCGAGGACGTAGACGCCGCCCTTCTCCGCCATGTGCGTCGCCAGCTTGAGACGCTGCCGTTCGCCGCCGGACAGCGTGGTGAGCGGCTGGCCGAGGCTGAGGTAGCCGAGCCCGACGGCGTCCAGCCGCTGCAGGATGCGGTGCGCCGCCGGCGTGCGCGCCTCGCCGTCACCGAAGAACTCCTCGGCCTCGGCGACCGACATCGCCAGCACCTCGCTGATGTCACGGCCGCCGAAGTGGTGGTCGAGCACCGCTGCCTGGAACCGCTTCCCGTCACACTCCTCGCAGGTGGTGGCGACGCCGGCCATCATCGCCAGATCGGTGAAGGTGACCCCGGCGCCGTTGCACGTGGCACAGGCGCCCTCGGAGTTCGCGCTGAACAGCCCCGGCTTCACCCCGTTGGCCTTCGCGAACGCCTTGCGGATCGGGTCGAGCAGCCCGGTGTACGTCGCCGGATTACTCCGCCGCGAACCACGGATCGGACTCTGATCGACCGACACCACACCCGCACCGGCCGGGATCGACCCGTGCACCAGCGAACTCTTGCCGGAGCCGGCGACACCGGTGACCACGGTGAGCACCCCGAGCGGGATGTCGACATCGACCTCGCGCAGGTTGTGCGCCGTCGCCCCGCGGATCTCCAGCGCGCCGGCCGGCTTCCGCACCGACTCCCTGAGGGCGGCCCGGTCGTCGAGATGGCGGCCGGTGACGGTGCCGCCGGACCGCAGGCCCTCGACGGTGCCCTCGAAGCAGACCGTGCCGCCCGCCGTACCGGCGCCCGGACCGAGGTCGACGACATGGTCGGCGATCGCGATCGTCTGCGGCTTGTGCTCCACGACGAGCACCGTGTTGCCCTTGTCCCGCAGCCGCAGCAGCAGTTCGTTCATCCGCTGGATGTCATGGGGGTGCAGGCCCGCGGTGGGCTCGTCGAAGACATAGGTGGTGTCGGTGAGCGAGGAGCCGAGGTGACGGATCATCTTGACGCGCTGTGCCTCGCCGCCCGAGAGCGTGCCCGACGAGCGGTCCAGCGACAGATAGCCGAGGCCGATCTCCACGAACGAGTCGAGGCTCCGCCGCAGCGCGGTGAGCAGCGGCGCCACCGACGGCTCGGCGAGGCCACCGACCCACGCGGCCAGGTCACTGATCTGCATCGCACAGACGTCGGCGATGCTGACCCCGTCGATCCGCGACGACCTGGCCCCCTCACTGAGCCGGGTGCCGTCGCACTCGGGGCAGGTGGTGAAGGTGACCGCCCGCTCCACGAACGCCCGGATGTGCGGCTGCATCGCCTCCTTGTCCTTGGACAGGAACGACTTCTGGATCTTGGGGATCAGCCCCTCGTAGGTGAGGTTCACACCCTCGACCTTCACCTTGGTCGGCTCCCGGTAGAGGAAGTCCTGCATCTCCCTCTTGGTGTACTTGCGGATCGGTTTGTCGGGGTCGAGCAGGCCCGACTCGGCATAGACCCGCACGGTCCAGAAGCTGTCCGACTTCCAGCCGGGGATGGTGAACGCGCCCTCGGCGAGCGACTTGGAATCGTCGTAGAGCTGGGTCAGGTCGATGTCGGAGACGGTGCCCCGGCCCTCGCAGCGCGGACACATGCCGCCGGTGCGGGAGAAGGTCGCCTTCACCGTCCTCTTCGCACCACGCTCCACAGTGATCGCACCGCTCGCCCGGACCGAGGGGACATTGAAGGCGTACGCGCTGGGCGCGCCGATGTGCGGCTGCCCGAGCCGGCTGAAGAGGATGCGCAGCATGGCGTTGGCATCGGTCGCGGTGCCGACCGTGGAGCGGGTGTCGGCACCCATCCGCTGCTGGTCGACGATGATCGCGGTCGTCAGCCCCTCGAGCACATCGACCTCGGGCCGCGCCAGCGTCGGCATGAAGCCCTGCACGAAGGCGCTGTAGGTCTCATTGATCAGCCGCTGCGACTCCGCGGCGATGGTGTTGAACACCAGCGAGCTCTTGCCCGACCCGGAGACACCGGTGAACACCGTCAGCCGGCGCTTCGGCAGCTCGATGCTGACGTCCTTGAGGTTGTTCACCCGCGCACCGTGCACGCGGATCAGATCGTGGCGGTCGGCGACGTGCGGCGCGGGCGACTGCGAGTCCGGTCTCGGGGCCATGCTCATCCTGTCTCCCTCTGTTGCACGGGGCCGCCCACACGGTCCCCCGTCGGGTGTCGCCCGGCGCGATCTGACCAGCCTCGCACAGGGCGCCTGATTCGCCCCCGCCCCGGCCAGTCGCACTCCGGGCCGCGACGGCGCGGTCCGGGGCGTCGGGCGACGGCGGGGGAGTGCGCTGGAAGCAGCGCCCGGGGACGCGGTTCACGACACCGCCCGTGCGGCTCATGGCCGAGACCCCGGACGGCTCAGCGCAGCTCCTGGATGCGGAGCAGGTTGCCCGCGGGGTCACGTACGGCGCAGTCGCGCACGCCGTACGGCTGCTCGGTGGGCTCCTGGACGATCTCGGTGTCGCCGGCCTGCAGCCGCGCGAAGGTGCCGTCGAGATCGGCGGTCGCCAGGAGCACCCGGGCGTAGGTGCCCTTGGCCATCATCTCGGCGATGATGCGGCGCTCGTCGTCGGTGATGCCGGGGTCGGCGGCCGGCGGCTCCAGGACGAGGGAGGTGCCGGGCTGGTCGGGAGGCCCGACCGTGAGCCAGCGCATCCCCTGGTACCCGACGTCGTTGCGGACCTCGAACCCGAGGAGGTCGCGGTAGAAGGCGAGCGAGGCGTCCGGGTCGGTGTGCGGGAGGAAGCTCGCGTGAATGCTGATGTCCATGGCCGACACGCTAGGCGCGGCCCGGGGGCCGCGCTTCTCGATTCCTGACCGGTCTGGTCACCTGTTTCGCGACACACGACGGCATCCCCGCCGTCGCCCGCGTCACCTCGCGCCGGTAGACGCTGGGCGGCACACCGACCAGCTCGGTGAAGCGGCTGCTGAAGGTGCCCAGCGACGAGCAGCCGACCGCGAAGCAGACCTCGGTCACGCTGAGGTCCCCGCGGCGCAGCAGCGCCATCGCCCGCTCGATACGCCGGGTCATCAGGTACCCGTACGGCGACTCACCGTAGGCCCGCCGGAACTGCCGGCTGAAGTGCCCGGCTGACATGTTCACGCTGCGGGCGAGCGCCTCGACGTCCAGGGGCTGCGCGTACTCCCGGTCCATCCGGTCGCGGACGCGGCGCAGCAGGGCGAGGTCGCGCAGATACTGCGCCGCGGCGGCATGAGTGGTCACGTACGCGAGCGTGCCATGACGCACCGGCGTTGCCCAGCGCTGCCGACGTTCGGGAGCCGGTCCGCGTCCGTCGCCGCCTCTGGCCTGCGGGAACGCCACATCTCCGGGAATCGGCGCCCGGTGCGGATTACCTCGCAGGTAATCGACACCCGAGATACCGGCTGTGAGCATCAGGGAGCTTCCTGGCGACACCATCCGACGACTCGGACGGCGCGCCGGGTACCCGACCCGTTTCACTCAGGAAAGGTAAGTGCCTTGACCAACATCGCCGATGTCGTGGACCGGTACACCGAGGTGTGGAACGAGGTGGATGCCGACCGCCGCCAGAAGGCCGTCGGCGAACTCTGGGCGAGCGACGGCTACTACGCCAACGCGACCGACGAGTACCGCGGCCACCGCCAGATCCACGAGGCCATCCACGAGGCGTACGAGGACTTCGTCGAGAAGGGATTCGCCTTCACGATCCACAACTACGAGGTGAACCACGACTCCGTCCGCCTCACCTGGCACATGGTGCCCGCCGGCGGCGGTGATGTCGCGGCCGTCGGCACGGAGTTCATCCTCCTCGGCCCGGACGGCCTCATCCGGAGCGACCACCAGTTCATGGACGTGGACCCGACCCGGTAAGACGCCGAAGTAGAGGCGAAGAAGCGCTCTGACCTGCACAGATATCCCATGGGTAAGCAGGGCTGCACGTCGCGCAAGGCCGAGGGCGGTGCCTTCGAAGAGTAAGCACAGGCACCGCCCTCGGCTCCAGTGCTCATCGGCTCGCAGTGCCGCCCCATGTGATGAGGTGAGCGACCGGACACGGAGCGACGACTTCGGAGGCCGGTGAGACCCTTGAATGACGGGACTCCGACGCTCAGGGAAGCCGAGCGCGCCGGGCCCGGCAGGTAGTGCCTCTCACGGACGAGGGTGCAGTCTCCATGGATACCTCCGACAGCGCAGGTGCAGCGGGCCGCGGCCCGGGGCCCTCCGACGAGTGGTGGCATGCGACCCCGCCGATGCTGGAGCGCATCCTTGCCCTGTCGCCGGCCGGCATGGCCGTGCTGGACCGGGACCTGCGCTTCGTCTGGGTCAACGAGGCTCTGGAGCGCCTGGGCGGCGTCCCCCGTGACCAGCGGTTGGGCAAGCGCCTGCGGGACGTGCTGCCCCTCCTGGACTTCAGGCTGGATGTCGAGGGGATCGAGTCGCTCACCCGGGACGTGCTCGATACCGGCCGGCCCCTGGTCGACCACCTCCTGCGCGGCGGGACGAAGGCACACCCACACCGGCCGCACGCCTACTCGCTGTCCGTCTTCCGGCTCCACAGCGCCACGAACCGGGTGCTGGGCGTGTCCTTCATCGTCCTCGACGTCACCGACCGCTGGCGGGCCCGGGAGCGGCTCGCCCTGCTGAACGAGGTCGGAGCGCAGACCGGCAGCACCTTGGACGTCATGGACACCGCGCAGACCCTCGCCGACATCAGCGTGCCGCGGCTGGCCGACTTCGTCGCCGTCGACCTCCTGGAGTCGGTGATACGCGGCGACACCCCGCGTTCCGGGGCTCACCTCCATCCGCCGCAGATGCGCCGTGCGGGCCAGCAGTCGATCCACGAAGGCGTTCCCGAGTCGGTCGCGGCGACCGGGCAGGCCGTCGACTTCCACCCTCACTCACCCGAAATGCAGTGCATGCTCGACGGGCAGTCCCGCCTGGAGGCCATGCCGGGTGCCTCCACCATCAGCTGGTTCGAGACAGACCCCGCCCGAGCCGCGAAGATCCAGGAATTCGGCTTCTGCTCCCTGATACTCGTCCCGATCCTCGCCCTCGGCGATGTCCTGGGCGTCGTCAGATTCATCCGCTGGCAGCTGCGCGATCCCTTCGAGCAGGACGACCTGCTCCTCGCCGAAGAAGTAGTGGCCCGCGCGGCGGTGAGCATCGACAACGCCCGCCGCTACACCCGGCAGCACAGCACCGCGCTGGCCCTGCAGCGCAGCCTGCTCCCGCGCAGTCTCACCGGCGGCAGCACCCTCGACGTCGCCTGGCGCTACCTGCCGGCCCATGCCTCCGACGGCGCGGGCGGCGACTGGTGCGACGTGATACCCCTGTCCGGCGCCCGGGTGGCCATGGTCGTCGGAGACGTCGTGGGCCACGGGATCGACGCCGCAGCCACCATGGGACGGCTGCGCACCACCGTGCGCACCCTGGCGGACATGGACCTCCCTCCGGACGAGTTGCTGGCCCACCTCGACGACCTGGTTCTGCGCCTGATCGACGAGGAACAGACCGCCGACCCGTCACTGAGCCCCGCCGCGCTCGGCGCCACCTGCCTGTACGCCGTCTACGACCCGGCCACCCGCAAGTGCACCATGTCGCGCGCCGGCCATCCCCCTGCCGCGGTCATCACCCCGGACGGCTCGGTGACCTTCCCCGACCTGCCCGCCGGGCCTCCGCTCGGCCTGGGCGCCCTGCCCTTCGAATCCGCCGAACTCGACATCGCCGACAGCAGCATCCTCGCCCTGTACACCGACGGCCTGATAGAGACCCGCGACCAGGACATGGACCGGGGCCTCACCCGGCTGCGCACCGCACTGGCCTCCCCCGGGAAGCGGCTCGACGAACTCTGCGGAACCGTCCTGAACGACGTGCTCACCGGCGGCCCCGACGACGACGTCGCCCTGCTCCTCGCCCGCACCCACGCCCTCGGCGAGGACCAGGTGGCCACCTGGGAGCTGACGTCCGACCCGACAGTCGTCGCAGACGCCCGCACGCTGACCGCGGACCGCCTCACCGCCTGGGGGCTGGACAGTCTGATCTTCCCCTTCGAGCTGATCGTCAGCGAACTCGTCACCAACGCCGTCCGCTACGGCAACGGACACATCCGGCTGCGCCTGATCCGCCAGGACGCGCTCATCTGCGAAGTCTCCGACGTCAGCAGCAGCTCCCCCCGCATGCGCCACGCACGGACCACCGACGAGGGCGGCCGCGGCCTCTTCCTCGTAGCGCAGCTGGCCAGCCGCTGGGGCACCCGATACACGACCGACGGCAAGATCGTCTGGGCAGAGGAACACCTCCCGGCGAACGACGCTCACTATCAGGCGGCTTGACCTCCCGCCGAAAGGGCCCCGGCCGTATTCGTTAAATCCCGGCATTCGGCGCGGAGTTCAACCGGTATTCCTGTGGCCTATCGGGGCTGTCGGCCGGAATCCGCTCCGCTCCCACCCAGTGCCGGCGCAATGCCGCCAATGCGGCGTGAAGAGCCGGTCGACGGTCGGCCTGCGAGCGCCAGATGGCCGAAAGCCGACGGGTGGGTGCGGGCTGCATCGGGACGACTCGGACGGTGGGCGGCAGGGTGCCGCGACCGAGTCGGGGCAGCATCGTGATGCCCAACCCCGCGGCCAGGAGCGCCACTTGGGACTCGTATTCCTCGATCTGATAGGCAATGTCCGGCTCGACACCGAGGCCGGCGAAGGAACGCACCAGCCACTCATGGCACATGGCCCCGGTGCCCTGCCCGATCCACCGCTCTTCCCGCAGGTCGTGCGGGTACACCACGTCCCGGTCGGCGAGTGGGTGCCCGGCGGGCAGGGCGACGTCGGCGATGTCCTCGCCCAGCGCGGCGACCGACAGTGACGCGGGCAGCGTCAGCGGGGTGTTGTGCCAGTCGTGCACCACCGCGAGATCCGCCTCCCCCCGTACGACAAGGCTGATGGCGCGGTTGGGGTCGGCCTCCACCAGCCTGCAGTCCAGCGCGTGGTGGCGGGTGGCGAGGCCGGCGAGGGCGGCGGCGGCGAAGCCACGGCAGGCCGTGGGAAACGCGGCGAGCATCAGCCGCCCGGTGGGTTGGTCGCGCTGTTCCTCCAGGCGTGAGCGAGTCCGCTCCAGCACCGTCACGACCTCGTCCGTCGCCTCCGCGAGCAGCCAGGCCGCGGGCGTGAGCTCCACCTTGCCGCCCTGCCGGTCGAGCAGTTGGGAGCCGGCCTCGCGCTCCAGCTTGGTGATCTGCTGGGAGACGGCGGACGGCGTGTAGCCCAGCGCGGCGGCCGCACCCGTCACCGAGCCGTGGGTGGCCACGGCACGCAGGGCGCGCAGGCGGTTGAGGTCGAACATGAAGCGATGCTAATCCCCCACCTTCAGAAACATTCGCTGGTCCTTACGGACAGCGACTGTTGTGATGGAGCGTCCCGAAGCAGCACGTTCCCAGGAGTCATTGGCATGAAGCCCGCACACGTTGCCTTGGCGGTGGTCGTCGCCGCCGTATGGGGCGTGAACTTCGTTGTGATCGACGTCGGGCTGCGCGACTTTCCGCCGCTTCTCTTCTCCGCGGTGCGCTTTCTCCTGGCCGCGTTCCCCGCGGTCTTCTTCGTCGGGCGGCCAAGGGTCGCCTGGCGCTGGGTCATCGCGGTCGGCATCTCGCTCGGCATCATGAAATTCGGGATGCTGTTCATCGGTATGCACGCGGGGCTTCCCCCCGGGCTGGCCTCCCTGGTGCTCCAGGGCCAGGCGGTGTTCACCGTGCTCTTCGCGGCGGTGCTGCTGAAGGAGCGCGCCAGGCGGGTGCAGATCGTCGGCATGGCTATCGCCTCGGCGGGCATCGTCCTGGCCGGTCTGGACTCGACGGTCGGCACCCTGGCCGGGTTCCTGCTGGTCGTGGGCGCGGCGGCGTGCTGGGGCCTGTCCAACACCGCGATGCGGAAGGCCGGTCCGCCGGACACCTTCCGCTTCATGGTCTGGGTGAGCGTCGTGCCGCCGATCCCGCTCGCGCTGCTGTCCGTGCCCTTCGAAGGCTGGGACGCGGACCTGCGCGCGCTGCAGCATCTGAACCTCACCGGAGTGGGCGCCGCGCTCTATGTGGCGTGGGGCGCGACCCTGTTCGGATTCGCCGCCTGGGGGTATCTCCTGCGGACGTACAACGCGCCGACCGTTGCCCCGTTCTCGTTGCTCGTCCCGATATTCGGCCTGGCCGCCGCCTGGATTTTCCAGGGCGAGCGTATGACCGCAGTGACTTTCTGTGCCACGGCACTTGTCATCGCGGGCATCGCGGTGGGAATGGTGCGTCGTCCGAAGAGACCCGTGGTGCCGGAGAGCGATGAAACGGCCGTTACGGCTGCCGCGCTCTGAGGTCCCGAACCGACGGAACGTCAGCAGTCCGGGAAGGCCGCCCGGCGGTCGTCTCGTAGCGAGTGGTGATCCCGCGCCCCTGCTTCACGCGATGCACCCTCGACGGGCCGTGGGTGTCATCGGTGACACACGTCCGGGCCGACCGGTGCACACCGGCCGGCCCGGACGCCGTCGTCAGACGAGGTCATGCGACGTCAGACAACAACGGACAGCCTCAGACGAGGTCGAACCGGTCCAGGTTCATCACCTTGTCCCACGCCGCCACGAAGTCGTGGACGAACTTCTTCTTCGCGTCGTCGCTGGCGTAGACCTCGGCGAGGGCACGCAGCTCGGAGTTCGAGCCGAAGACGAGGTCGGCACGGGTGCCGGTCCACTTCACCTCGCCGGTGGTGGCGTCCCGGCCCTCGAAGGTGTCCGAGCCCTCGGACGTCGCCTGCCACGTCGTGCCCAGGTCGAGCAGGTTGACGAAGAAGTCGTTGGTCAGGGTCCCCGGGGTCGTGGTGAGGACCCCGCGCGACGACTGCTGGTGGTTGGCGTCCAGCACCCGCAGGCCGCCGACGAGGACGGTCATCTCGGGGGCGCTGAGCGTGAGGAGGTTGGCCTTGTCGAGCAGGAGGTGCTCGGCGGGCAGGCGGTTGCCCTTGCTGACGTAGTTGCGGAAGCCGTCGGCGGTCGGCTCCAGGGCGGCGAACGACTCCACGTCAGTGTCCTCCTGGGCCGCGTCGGCGCGACCAGGGGTGAAGGGCACCTCGATGTCGACACCGGCGTTCTTGGCGGCCTGCTCGACGGCCGCGCCGCCCGCGAGGACGATCAGGTCGGCGAGGGAGACCTGCTTGTCGCCGGTCTGCGAGGCGTTGAAGGACTGCTGGATGCCTTCCAGGGCACGCAGGACCGTCGCCAGCTGGTCGGGGTTGTTGACCTCCCAGCCGTTCTGCGGCTGGAGGCGGATGCGCGCCCCGTTGGCGCCGCCGCGCTTGTCACTGCCGCGGAACGTCGAGGCCGAAGCCCATGCCGCGGAGACCAGCTGGGACACCGGCAGGTCCAGGCCGAGGATCTGGCTCTTGAGGGAGGCGATGTCCCCGGCATTGACGAGCTGGTGCGTCACCGCGGGCACCGGGTCCTGCCACAGCAGCTTCTCGGCGGGGACCTCAGGGCCGAGGTAGCGCACGGTCGGGCCCATGTCGCGGTGGGTCAGCTTGTACCAGGCGCGGGCGAAGGCGTCCGCGAAGGCCTCGGGGTCGTCCCGGAAGCGACGCGAGATCTGCTCGTAGGCCGGGTCGATGCGCAGCGCGAGGTCGGTGGTCAGCATCGTGGGGGCGTGGCTCTTCGACGCGTCGTGGGCGTCGGGGACGGTGCCCGCTCCGGCGCCGTCCTTCGGCCGCCACTGGTGCGCGCCGGCGGGGCTCTTGAACAGCTCCCACTCGTAGCCGAAGAGGATCTCGAAGAAGCTGTTGTCCCAGGTCGTCGGGGTGTTCGTCCAGATGCCCTCGAGGCCGCTGGTGATGGTGTCGCCGCCCTTGCCGGTGCCGTAGGCGTTCCTCCAGCCCAGGCCCTGCTCCTCGAACGTGGCGGCCTCCGGGTCGGGACCGACGTTGTCCGCCGGGCCCGCTCCGTGGGTCTTGCCGAAGGTGTGGCCGCCGGCGACGAGCGCGACCGTCTCCTCGTCGTTCATCGCCATCCGGCGGAACGTCTCACGGATGTCACGGGCCGCGGCGAGCGGGTCCGGGGTGCCGTTCGGGCCCTCCGGGTTGACGTAGATCAGACCCATCTGCACCGCGCCGAGCGGGTTCTCCAGCTCCCGGTCACCGGTGTAGCGCTGGTCGTCGAGCCAGGTGGTCTCGGGGCCCCAGTAGACGTCCTCCTCCGGCTCCCAGACGTCCTCACGGCCGCCACCGAAACCGAAGGTCTTGAAGCCCATCGTCTCCAGCGCGACGTTGCCGGCCAGGACCATCAGGTCGGCCCAGGACAGGCTCTGGCCGTACTTCTTCTTGACCGGCCACAGCAGCCGGCGGGCCTTGTCGAGGTTGGCGTTGTCCGGCCAGCTGTTCAGCGGGGCGAAGCGCTGCTGACCGGCCCCGGCACCGCCGCGGCCGTCGCTGATCCGGTAGGTGCCCGCGCTGTGCCACGCCATCCGGATGATGAACGGGCCGTAGTGACCGAAGTCCGCCGGCCACCAGTCCTGCGAGGTGGTCAGTACCTCGCCGATGTCCCGTTTCACGGTCGGAAGGTCAAGGCCCTTGAACGCCTCGGCATAGTCGAACTCCTCGCCCAGCGGATTGGCCACGGCGGGGTTCTTGGCAAGGATCTTGAGATTGAGCCGCTCCGGCCACCACTGGCGGTTACCGCCGCCCTGGGTCGGGTGCGCGGCACGCCCGTGAGCGACCGGGCAGCCACCCGCGTTTTCGGGCTTGGGGTCCGTGACAACTGCATCGTGGTTCTCAGACATGGGAATCCTTCCGAACTGGGCGGATCACTGTTCTCAGAAACTGCGGGCGGTCAACAGCCGGGGCAGAGGCCCCGGAAGATGTCCTCGGCCTCGTCGAGCAGGAAGCCGTGGCGGTGGTATGAGTCAGACGGGGCTCCACGCCGGCCACGCGGCCGGCGTCGGAGACGACGCGGCACGACCGGCACATGGTGTGGTGGTGGCTGTCATGGACGCGTCCCGGTCTCCCGGACCGGGCGGCCGCAGAGCCGGCCGGCCAGGTATCAGGATGGTCCCCGCCGAGGTGAGCGCCCGGAGGCTCCCACGCAGGGCATGAGCGGTTCGGTAAGGGGCAGTGCGCTCGGTACGCCGGGGTACGGCACGAGCGGGTGGGAGGGCGGTCGTACGCGCGGCCTGCACGGCACGCCAGGGCATGGCATCAGCGGACTGGCCGTCGGCGATACGCAGGTTATACGCGGCACAGGCAGATCGAAGGGAGCGAGAGGGGCTGCGGCCGCGCCCGCGGCGAACACCCTCCGCCATCGACCGGACGCCCTGTGGCATCAAAGCGGCAGTCATCAAGGCACGGACGTCGTCCACCCGGCCGACGCGCTCGCGGTGGGAGTGGGCAAGGGCCGCGAGCAGAACCTGCTCCTGGCGCAGGGCCGGGCCGCCGACACCCGCCTGCTCGCCTGTCTGATGATCCGCGACCAGGGCACCGGATGCGGTGGTGAGCGGACCCGTCTCCTGAACCGTCACGGCATCGTCCCTGCTGTCGTCCTGTCCCTTGGCTGCCGCCAGAACCGATCCTACGATGGACGAAATCCAAGTCAATACAACAGCCAGACCCGTACGGATTCATTCGACGGACGATGCACGGTGAGGTGGTGGGCATGAGTGACCTGCTGGCCCGGCTTCGCGGACGTGGCTGGCGGATGACCGCCCAGCGCCGGGTGGTCGCCGAGGTGCTCGACGGCGAACACATCCACCTCACCGCGGACGAGGTCCTCGCCCGCGCCGCGGCACGACTACCGGAGATCTCCCGCGCGACCGTCTACAACACCCTCGGCGAACTGGTCGCGCTCGGCGAGGTGACCGAGGTGGCCACCGACAGCCGCGCCAAACGCTACGACCCCAACGCCCACCGCCCCCACCAGCACCTCCTCTGCTCACACTGCGGCACCATCCGCGACGTCCACCCCGACGGCGACCCCCTGGCCGACCTGCCCGACTCCGAGCGCTTCGGCTTCACCGTCTCCGAGGCAGAGGTGACGTATCGGGGGCTGTGCCCTGATTGCGCTGGTGCTTGAGCCGGTCCGCGGGGGCCGGCCCGTGGTCGTGCCCGCGTTCGCCGAGCCGCCGCATGTATTCCCGGCGAGGAGCGTCGACGTAGACCACCAGGCTGTATCAGTCGGCGAGTTCAGGGTGGGGGAGTGGTACCAGTGTCGGTGTCGGTGTCGGTGTCGGTGTCGAGCTTGGCGAGGGTGAGTGTGCCCCAGGTGATGAGGGCTGCTCCGGCGAGTTCTGGGATGAGCCAGGTTCCGGTGCGGATGTGTTCTCCGTAGACGAGGATGCCGAAGGCCACGCTGACCAGTCCTTCGCCGAGGGTGAGGGCGGGTTGGGAGGCGATGAGGGGGCCGGATTCCATGGCGTTGGCCAGCAGGAAGAGGGCGTAGGCGCCGGTTGCGAGGAAGGCGTAGGTCTGCCAGCTGGTGAGGAAGGCGACCGCGCCGTGCTGGTCGAAGGTGTGGGTCGCGGATTTCATGAGGGTGGCGGTCAGGGCGTAGCCGATGGCGGACGCGGAGCCGAACAGGGCGGCTCGTGCCTTTCCCCGTGGTTGGCGGAGGGCGGCCAGCACACACAGGGAGGTGACCAGTGCGGTGGCCAGCAGGGTCAGGACCCATGTGCGGGCGGGGACTTCGAGGTTGCTGCCTGTTGGCGCGGCTGCGACGAGGGTGAGGGCGAGTCCGCCGGCGACGGTGACCGAGGCGGTCCAGCCGGCTGGGGGCAGCCGCCGCCGGGAGAGCATGCAGGCGATCAGGAGGGTGAGGGGCAGTTCGGTGACCAGGATGGGCTGGACCAGGGACAACGGTCCGTAGGTGAGGGCGAGGGCCTGGCATGCGGCGGCCACGACGATGACGGCGATCCCGCCGAGCCAGGCGGGGTGGTGCAGGAGGTGCCGGACCAGCCGGGTGCTGAAGGCGTCGCCCGGGGGGACGCTGCGTGCTCCGGTGCGCTGGAGCACTGTTCCGGTGGCGTTGCCGAGGGCTGCCAGGAGTGCAAAGAGTGCGGAGAGCACGGTTGCCACGGGCGCCCTCCGGTCGGCGCGTCGGATACCGACCGCCACGGTGGCAGAGGAGCCGGGCGCGCCGCGAGCGCACCACCGCGCGGGGGAGAGCGTCACACGAACAGCGGGATCATTCCCTTGGCCGGGGTCTCATCTGCCGCACCTTCAGGAGCCACCTCCCGGGGAGCCGTTCGGCGTGACGAGGCCTCGGGGAGGGCGCCGTATCCGGCCCTTCCCGTAGCCGCCGCTCCAGGTGTCGTTCACCGTGACGGGAGCCGCCTGGGCTTGCCGTCGCCTCGGGGGGTGTCAGTTCCGTGGCGAGCAGCGCGAACCACACGCCCACCAGCAGCAGGTGTGCCCGCTGCGGGACGCCGTGCCAGCCCGGGTGGCCGAGCAGGGGGCCGACGGTACTGACCGCGGTCGTCATCGCGGCGGTCAGCACCCGTACGCCCCAGCGGCGGATCAGAGGGAGGCGAGGGTGGCCGACCGCGCTCGCCACGGAAAAGAAGACCATGGAGGCGAAGAGGAAGAGGTGGGCCAGTGCGCTGGTGGCGGTGTGCCAGGGGTGTACGGCATCGCAGCCCCACTCCACGGAGGGCGCGCAGCGCATGGGCAGCATGACGTCGCCCCAGGACGACATGCCCAGGGCCAGGACCGAGGCCCAGCCGGCGCGGGCCCAGCGTCCACCGGGGCAGCGGCGGCCTGCGAGGAGTGCTGCCACCATCACGAGCGCCGCGCAGGCGGCCTCGATGCTGCCGAACAGCACGCGGAAGGGCTGGTCGGCCGCGTAGAGCTCGCTGACGTAGGAGTGCCTCGGGTCCAGCCCGGTGGGCAGGACGAGCTCGAGGACCCAGCTGTTGTACAGCACCGCTGCTGCCGCCAGCATGAGCGCGGCCCGGCCTTCCCGTGACGCGCTGCGCTGCCCGAGGCGTACGCGGGCGGGGCTGGTGACGTGGGGCACGGAGTGTCCTGTTCGTGTGGTGTCGCGTGTGACGCACCCACCATTCACCATTTACCGCCCAGCATGGGGCATTCCGAGCTGTGCGCCGAGCGTGGCCCGACTGGCCCGACCGGGCTTGCGGCACCCGATGGGCTTGGCTGCGCGCCTCGGTCGGCCCTGTCTCTGCCACTCACCACAGGGAGACAGGGCCGCCGCGCACCCTTCCGTTCACACGCCGCCCTTCACCCTGGTGGTCGGCCTTTCAGAGTTTGTGCAGCGCCTCGGCCTCGCGGCGTCCCGGTGTCCTCGGTACGCCGGCCCGTTGCCGGGCCGTCAGGACGGCGTCGTCGGCCGTCAGTCGGAGGTCTTCTTCCACTTGTCGCCCAGTCGCTCCCAGCGTTCGATGTCGGGTGGGGAGAGGATGGCGCCGCCGTATTGGGTCTGGTGGAGGTGCTGGGCTTCCCGGAGTTTGTCGGCGACGGCGTTCCAGTCGACGGTGGAGCGGTTGGCCAGGCTGAGTGCCTCGTTGAGTTCGTTCGAGCGTGGTGTCATGGCGCCGGACGGGGTGTGGTTGAAGTCGGTGCCGGAGCCCGGGTCGCCGCGGCGCATCTCGCTGAGCGGGCCCATCTCCAGGTTCGCTGGCATGTTGTGGAACGCCTTCTTGTCCCCGGCCGTGGAACGCAGGTACTCCTTGACCTCCTTGAGGAAGTCGAACAGCGGTTGTGCCGCGGCCCGGTCCTGTTCGGCCGCCCTGAGGATGTCGTTGAGCGTGTTGCGGGAGATCTTGTGATGGAGGGTGGTGTTGTCGCCCCAGTGCGGATGGTCTTGGCGCATCTGCTTGTGTGCCGCCGTCACCGCGCTCGCCGCCCAGTCGCTGCTGCCGCCGCCCGTGCCCGAGTAGCCCGCCTCGTGCTTGGTGTTGCCCATCGCCTCGACGAATTCGACCACCATCTGCGGGTCGTTCTTGATGTCGGCCAGCGTGAAGAGGTCTTCGGTGGGGTTGACCCCGATCTGCTCCAGGATGTACTCCTGCTCGTTCGGCCGCTTCGCCTTGAACTCCTCACTGATTCCGGAGAAGTACTCGACGATCTGCTCGAACTCGCTCTTGGCCGGGGCCTGGGAGGGGGCGGCCGTGTCGGATTCCTGCGCGGCCTTCTTGCCCTTCTTCGGTTTGGCCATGCGCTGCACCGAGGCCCCGGCTGCCGGGTGGGTCGAGCGCTGCGCCGTCTCCGCCCCACTCGCTCCGCTCGCCGCGTGCGCTGTGCTCGTCGGGTCCTGCGTCGTGGCCTGGTGGGTGTGTGCCCCGCCCCGCATCACCTCGTCCGCCGTGCGCTCGGCCGACTTCTCAAAGCGGTCGGCGGGGTCGCTGACGCGCAGCCCGCCACCGGTCTCGGTGCCGGCCACCTGCCCACCACGCTGCTGCCTGACGTGCTCCAGCTCGTGGGCGAGGGTCTTCTTGGCGATGCCCGCGCGGAAGACGATGTGGTTGGTCGCCGTGGTGTACGCCTCGGCCCCGACCGCGTCGGCCGAGCGGCGGGCGGCGGCGCCGGTGTGGACCGTGACGTCGGAGAAGTCCTCGCCCCCGAAGCGGGTTTCCATCTCCCGCTGCAGAGAGGGCGCCAGACGACTCCCCGCGGACCGCACCACCGAGCCCACCTCATCGGCGGCACTCCGCTGCACCGCGCACTCCTGCCCCGCATGCTCGGCGTGCCCTGCATGCTCCGCATGTTCGGCGTGTGCGTCCGCAGGTCCGGCGGCGGCCCGCTGCTCCTCAACGAGGCGCGCTGCTGCCGCGTTCCCGGCGCTTCGCTGCACGGCCGCGAGCGCCTCAGGAGACAACGCCCCGCCCCGGGGGCCCGCCGGGGACGCCGTCTGCCGCTGTGCGTCGGGCGCACGACGCTGGCCGGGGGGCTTTTCGGTTGTTTTCCTGGCGCGCACGAGGACCTCCTTCAGGGTTTCTGCATGCCTATCCCCGCGCCGGTTCGGCCGGAAGGTCCGTAGGGGCAACCCCGGGGGCACGACCTGGTGTCCCGGCGCCCACGCCCCATGCCCCGCCTCGGGGGCGGGCGCCCGCATAGCCGGCCGACGCACCAGGCCTTCTGTGAGGTCGTGCGGACCTGCGCCGTGGACCCGCTCCCGCACTGGTCAGCGGTTGTTCGCAGAGGCCACGTGACGAGGGAAGGGCACCGATCACGACCAGAACACCATGCACGCCGCACCGCTGAACGGCCGTGTCCCTTCGGTTCAGCTCGCCCCGCGGCGCATCTGCTCCGGGCGGGCAGGCGCGATGATGGTGGGAGCAGATCCGAGGGGTAGGAGGCTGTCCGCTCCCAGGACTTGGCAGCGCGCCGGTCCATGCCGGGACCACAGTGCGGCTGTCCATGCACAGAGCAGTGCGTCGATGAGGTCTTCGCGATGCTTGTAGTCGGCTGCAACCTGAGGTGAGGGCTCGTTCAGTAGCCGGCGGGACACCGCGTGGGAGGAGAGCAGGAGGGGTGGATCGGCGGTGGCCAGGCCCGCCATACGCACGATCAGCCTGTCGCACTCCTCCGCCCGGACCGCTCGCCACTGCGCCGTCGGCACTCGCGTGGGCCGGCGCTTGTAGGCGGGGCGTTCCTGGTCGTAACCCAGCTCGGACGCGCCGACCAAGGTCGTATACGGGTAGCACTCGGAGACCACCTTCCCGCCCGTCGGCGGTCCGCCCCTGCCGTCGTCGTAGGTCCAGCCGGACTCCTGCAGCAACGCCCTCAACAGCACTCCGGCCCGGCGGGGAGAGTTCTGGTTGGTGCTGTTCGCGCTCACCTTCCACCGGCCGTACCGCTGACCGACTTCCCGCTCACACGGCCGCTGGCCGACCGGATTGTCGACGACCAGTGGCGCGTCGACAAAGGTCAGGGCCGATCTGCCAGCGGTCGCCTTGGCAAGCCACGCCATCGTCTCTTCGAGCCCCGAGGTCCAGCCGCAGTCAACCACCACGCCGCGACCGTCGATGGCGGCCACGCCGGTCTCGTTGGGCTTGGCTCGGGCTCCGCCCTGCGCCCAGGCGAGGTCGATGCCGATGAACCGCTCAATCCCCATGCCTCGGTAGTACCAGAGAACCGACCACTGACATGGCCAGGTCCCCTACTTCGCCGATCGGGGCCGTCACAGGTGAGGACAGACGTTCACGGTGCGTAGCGCGCACCGCTATTGCGCGGTGGCACCCGTGGGCTGAAGACAGACCCAGCCCCCTTGGGACAGCATCGCGCCGAGCATGCGCCCGGAGGTCCCGTAGCAACGGGTTCGCGGGCAGGAGCGGCGCGAAGTCCTCAGCTCGTCCCGCAGCCGTGCAACGGTGCGCACTCGAAGGACAACAAGGACAACGCGGAGCCCGCATTGGCCAACTGGCTCGATCCAGGCCTACTGGGCATCGCAGGCCGTGGCCTCGGAGCCAGCCGGTTCCGTAGACCTCGTGCCCGTACTCTCGCCCTTCCTGCCCGCCTCGATGGGGGTGTGGCGCCGCCGTTGCAGCTCATCGCGTTCCACGTCCGGGATCGTCATCGACTCGGCAAGCACAGCGGCAAGCGCGTCCACCTGAGTGGTGCCGATGTCAGCGTGGAAGAGCCACCGGATGTTCTCGTCACGCGTGATGAGGTCGATCGCCAGGCGCTCGCCTCCGCCCTGTGTGGTGGCTGCCCGGACGTATCGCACCCGGTCAATCGGAATGTCCTGACGGATCTCGCCTTGTTCGAGGAACGCGTTCGTCCTGGCCGTGATGATGCGGCGATCCGTCACGGCGACCAGTGTCTTTGCCGCCGCCTTGTCCCTCGCTGCCGCCAACTTCTCCTTCGCTCCGCTGAAGAGCGCAGAAAGGGGACCGAGCGCGTCGAGCTGATCGGTGAAGCCCAGGACACGTAGGGCCTCACCATCCTTGAGGAACCATCGCAGGACCCGAAGGTACGGATCGAGATCCAGCGAATTGGGTGCGCAGACGACGTCCGGAGCATCGAGCGGAGGCACCGGCGGATGGAGAGCATCGGCGAGAGGCTCGATTGCCTCCAGGAGCCGGGCGGAGGTTTGGCGGGCTGCCATCGAGTCCCGCCGCTTCCCCGGGAGTGACAGTGTGTCGCGTCCGGGGAGCTCGGCGATGATGCGTAGTTCCCGTGTCAGAGAGTCGACGAGGCTCGTCGTCTCGGCGAGAGCGGAGTCGAGTTCCTTGCCGGTGTCGCGCGCAATGGCGTCGACGAGCCGGGCCTCGTCGGCGTCTTCGGGGCCGGCGGTTCTCGCCCGCGCGGCGTGGAGCGCCTGATATCCGGTCCATGCCTTGACGGAGGACAGCAGGGCGTTCGCGTCGAAGACGATTGCCTCGGCGTTCGTCTCGAGATACTCACGGCGGCCATGAGTGTCGCCCCGATGGATCTGCAGGATGTGCCTGTCGACGTTCAGCCGGTACAGGTCAAGCTGCTTACGCAGTTCCGCCTTCTTGGTCGCGATGGTGTCCCACAGCGACGTCGGGACCGATCCGATCTCTCGCGCCTGGTCAACGACCTGATCGACGGTGGCCACAAGCGCCGTCAGCTCCGCCCACTGCCCGTGGCGGATCGTCGTGAGTACCTGGCTTGTCAGCGCGATGTTGGTCCTGACAAGGCCTGTGACCTCACTCAGCTGCATCTGCAGGGCGACCATGGCCAGCGCCGGCCCGATCGCCGCCGCGGTCTGCGCCGCGCTTACCGCAGTCACCGGGATGAAGCGGCCCTGAGCAACGAGGCGGCCACTGGAGGAGAACACCGCTCCGAGGTTCGCGCCATCCTTGACCGCGAACGTTCCACCGGCCTTCAGCAGGGCCTGTGTCGCGTCGCTGATCCTGTACAGCCCCTGCACACTGGCGAACGCGTTTCCGAGGTTGCCGGCCACGGTCGCCGTGTTTCCGATCGAGGCGAGGACTGCGGAGAGCTCCTTGCGGTCGGTGGCCGGCACGAGCCCCAAGTCGACCACATCGAGCTTGAGTTCCGCCGGGACCTCACCGAAGACGACAGCAATCCCTGGGAGTACCTCCGCCAGGACCATCGATGCCGTCGTTGAATCGACGTCCGAGTGGGGCGTCGGATCGTTCATGACAGGCGAGTCGGCGGTATCACGCTGGCCGTCTTCCTCAGGCTCGGCAGTCTCCATCGAGTCCGAAGAGTCCTGCATGCGATCTCCATTTCGCAGGGGCGCGCAACGGCCTGACGTCGTCGGCGTTCACTGCGAAAGTCTATGGCTCGAAGCGTTGCGGAGGGGCCCGAATCCGCCGGGCTGATCCCGGACTGGCCGCCATTCGCCGGCGGCTTCCACTCGGTGATCGTCTCGACTGTTCGCCCGTGATGTCGTCAGTGTTGCCCGCTCGCGGCCCCGTGCCCCGGCCGTACTTGAGCCAGCCGTCCTTCCGACCCGCGAGTCCCAGTTCCTTCGCCTGTCCCCGAAACCCACTACATGCCTGTGCCCCGGTAAAGAACCGCGGCGCAGGCATGCCGTGTATCGGCTGGCGGAGGCTCCACTGAGACCTGATCGTCACAGCACCACCGCCTCGCCGAGCCGGGCGTGGGACCCGAGTGCCCTCCGAACGCCGAGTTACCGGTGAGCCGTGAGCCCCAAGGCCCGACCGGCAACTCGTGAACGCCTTCGCCTGCGACCTCCCCGCCCCCGAGAGGGCCGGGCCCCAGAGGACAGCAGCGCCGCACTTCCGCCCTCTCTCAGGGGAATGGGCGGCCGGCAGCCGAGGTGCGTGCCACAAAGACAACGTCTTCCCGACGCCACTTGACCCCGCATCGGCCGGGTTGCTCCACAACAGCGAGCGTGCTCCCCATCAACGGAGCCTACGGAGTGCCCACGGCCCCGCTCGTCCACGCGGCGCGCAGTGCCTTCTTGTCCACCTTGCCGACCTTGGTCGTCGGCAGCTGGTCCAGCAGCACCGTCTTCCAGGGCGTGTACAACTCTCCCAACTCGGCGGTCACCGCCGCGCTGACCGCCTCCGGGTCGACGCCGGCGCCGCCCTCGGCCGTGGCCAGGAAGATCTGTACGGCCTCCCCGTACTCCTCGTCCGGCACCCCCAGCGCCGCCGCGTTGCGCACACCGGGCAGCGTGAGCAGGAAGTCCTCCAGAACCCGGGAGTAGACGTTGTCGCTGGTGCTGCCGGTGACGATGATGTCCTTGGCCCGGTCGACGAGATAGAGGTATCCCTCAGCGTCGAGATAGCCCATGTCGCCGGTGCGCAGCCAGCCGTCCTGCAGCGCCGCCGCGGTGCGCTCCGGGTCCTCGTAGTAGCCGAGCATCACCGTCTCACCACGGACACACACCTCGCCGACCTGCCTGACGGGCAGTGCCTCCGTGCTGTCTTCAGCACGGATCTCGATCTCGACGTCGGATATCGCGCGACCGCAGCTGCGCCAGAGCTCGGGGCGCCCGGCTCCCTCCGAGGCGAGATCCGCGCCGAACGCGGTGATACCGAGCGCCTCCGACTGCCCGTAGCCCTGGCTGAGCACGGGCCCGAACACCTCGACCGCCTGCTGCAGCCGACTGGGTGACGTGGCCGCGCCGCCGACGACGATCCGCCGGAGGGCGGGCAGGGCGCCCGGCTCGCACTCCGGGTGGTCGAGAACCGCGTACAGCATGGGCGGTACGAACATGGTGGCGGTGATCCGCTCCTCGCGCAGCACCGTCAGCGCCGCGCCCGCTTCGAACTCGGGCAGCACGACGAGGGTGGACCCCGTCACCAGAGCCTGGAGCGAGGTGAGGTGGCCGCTGCCGTGCGTGAGCAGTGTGGCGGCGAGCACCCTGTCCGTGCCCTGGTCCATGGCCGGGAAGAACGCGGAACCGGAGTTCTCCGGGTCGTCTTCCACCAGGTCCACCAGCATGTCGTAGAGCCGGTGGCTGTGCGCGGCGAGCTTGGGGCGGCCCAGGGTTCCGCCGGTGTAGAGGACGGTGACGGCTTCGTCCGCACCCGGGGCGGGCACGCCGTCGGGGCGCACGTCCGGGCACTCGGCCGCCACGGCCAGCAGGTCTGTGCACTGCTGCTCACAGGGCCCGAGGCTGAGCAGTACGGGGGAGTGGACGCTGCGGCCGGCCGCGTCGGCGGCCCGTTGCGCGAAGAGCGGGTCGGTGACCACGGCGCGCGCCCGGGACTGCTCGACCAGCGCGGCGAGCTCGCCGGGCCCCGGCTCGGGCGGCAGGAACACGACGCGGCAGCCGATGAGATGGACGGCGAGCTGCACCAGGACGGAGTCCACACGGTTGGCCAGGAACAGCCCCACTCCGTCGCCGGGCGCGAGCCCCTGCCCGCGCAGCGCATGCCCCAACCTGAACAGCTGCCGCCGAGCCTCCCCCCTGGTCAGCCGCTGCGCTCCCTGGACGAGCGCCTCGGCGTCCTCATCCTTGTTCCAGTGCTCCAGAATGCGGTCCAAATAGGTCCGCAGCTCAGATGTTTCCTGTGCGTTAACAATCACCAACACATCCAAACATGCTGCTCAGAAGCCATGTCCTGACGGGGGCCACCTTCGGCCACCAGCTGGCGGAGTATCATGCCCATGCCCACGCCGTGATGAAAGGTGGGTATGCGCAGGTCAGTTGAACGCTTGGGAGAGCGCCCGTAACGCCCGTCATCATGGCGGGAAAACGCTCCCCGTCGTGTGGCCCAGCAGTCCGGCCTTCGCACGGAGACCGACGGGCCGACGCGCGACGCGAACCACGGGCCGCTGCCCTGCGGGGTGTGCCCTACCCATGACCGGAATCGTCCCTAGGACGGGACTGATTCGTCATCAGTGGCCTTCTCCAAGCCCATTGATCACGAGTCAAGAAACGCGCTAGTTGCGTTGTGACCGTATAGGTTCGACGAGTTGGTGGTCGGATACGGAGTGACGGATTCGCGAGTAATGGTTGTGGCAGGATGCCGGGATGGTCTCCAGATCGCCCATCCCGGCAGTCGTTCCCGCAGGCCGGATGGCCAAGATGAACCAGCCGGTGCTCGGCCTTCCAAACGGCCTGGAGCTGCGTCCCTGGCGCCTCTCTGACGCCGATGTCTTGGTGACTGCTAGCCAAGATCCCGGGGTGCGCCAGTGGAACCGCCTTACGGTGGAGACGCCGCAGGACGCGAGCCGACGGATTGAACGCATGCACGAGCGGTGGCGGGCCGAACTGAGCGCGATCTGGGGCATCGCGCGATCAGAGGGCGAAGTCCTGGGACTGATCGGATGGAGCGACTTCGACCTCGCCGGCGGCAGCGCCGAAATCGTCTACTGGCTCCTCCCCTCAGCTCGCGGGGGCGGCGTGGTGGCCGAGGCCACGAAACGCGTCAGCGAGTGGGCCCTGAACGACCTCGGCCTGCATCGCCTGCGGCTGTGTCACTCGGTGGCCAACCCGGCATCCTGCCGGGTAGCGGACAAGGCCGGATACTCCCTCGAAGGCACCATGCGCAGCGCACTCCTGCACGCGGACGGATGGCACGACGAGCACCTGCACGCCCTGGTCCAGGGCGATATCTGATCCTCCGCCATACGTCAGGCCGCTGCCTGGAGTGGGCGGCTGCCCTAGCGGATGCCGCTCTCGCTGCGGAGTCTTGGTGCGCTGGTAGGTAACCCCGCGGCGCAATAGCAGGCAGCGCAGGGCCTCGCGGCCGATCTGTCCGGACAGTCGACGTTGCGCCGCAGGTGGTCGACGGATGGCACGTGGGAGAGGATTCTGCGGGCTGGCTATCCAGGCCGACGTCGACGTGGAAGGGCGGATCGTTCTGGAGCACGGTGAGCGTGGACTCCACCTCCCGTCGGCCCATCAGCACGCTGCAGGCACCCGCTCCCGCGCACCGCGCTTCCAGGCCGAAATGGTCGGCCGGGACGAAGCTCCTCCCGGCCTGACGCTGAGACGGGGCATGCGGCCCACCGGACAGGCTCTAGTCGGCACGGAGGGCCAGGTCGAGGAGGCCAGGAAAGCGAGTGTCGAACTCTTCGCGGCGCAGGCGGTTGAGCCGTTTGGTGCCCTGGTCGCGCTGTTCGACGAGGCCGGCGTCGCGCAGGACGGAGAAGTGGTGGCTCTTGGCGGCTCTGCCGACGGATACGTCGAAGTTGCTGCAGCTGAGCGTCCAGTCGGGGTGGTCCGCCAGAGTGCGGATCAGATGCATGCGCACCGGGTCCGCGAGCGCGGACAGGGCGGTGAGCAGGGGGACGTCGTCGGGGTGGGTGTGCACGGGGGCCGGTCGGTGTCCTGCGGCTCCAGCCTGCTCCGGCATCCCTCAGCCCCCTCCGCGGCCCGCACTTGCTTGCTGAATGTTCGATCCCCATCATACATTGCTCATGTTCGATTCCGGCTGAACATCCCCCGTTGGGCCGACAGTTGACGTCGTCGGCCGCCTACAAGAACCCCGGCCCGGGCAGCGCCAAGCCCGGGCCCCGAACCGCGGACGGAGAAATGCAGCAGCAAAGAAGTGCGCCCCGAGGATTCTCCGCCGTCGCGGGCAAGGTGCCCGCGCCCTGTCTCGTACTGGCCGGAGTGAGCGGGATTCAGTTCGGAGCGGCCCTCGCCCCCAGCGCCTATCCCCAGGCAGGGGCCGCGGGCGTGGTGTTCCTGCGCCTTCTCATCGCCGGCCTGATCCTCTGCGTGCTGTGGCGCCCGAGGCGCCAAGCGCTCCAGTCGACCGAGGGAGCCTGGAAGACCGTACTCGCCGCCGGAACGCTGCTCGCCGGACACCACATCGCCTTCTTCGAAGCCGTCAACCACATCCCGCTCGGGATCGTCGCCACGATCGAATTCCTCGGCCCCTTCGCCCTCGCCCTCGCAGGCTCACGCCGCGCGCTCGACCTGCTCCCCGCGTGCCTGGCCGCAGGAGGCGTACTCCTGCTCAGCGGCGGAGGCAGTACCTCTCTGCCCGCGGTCGGCCTTGTCCTGGCCGCAGTGGCGGCCTGCTGCTGGGCCGGATACATTCTGGTCTCCGCCCGCATGGCCACCCGCCTCAGCGGCGGCCAGGGCTTGGCCGTAGCCCTCGTGTGGGCGGCGCTGCTCAGTGCCCCCTACGGCATCGCGCATGCCGGCTCCGGCCTGCTCGACCCGCACGTCCTGTGGGTGGCGGCCGTCGTGGCAGTGGTATCCAGCGTGCTGCCGTACTCGCTCAACCTGGAAGCACTGCGCCGGATTCCACCGCGCGTCTTCGGCGTACTGACGAGCCTGGAGCCGGCCGCAGGCGCTCTGTTCGGCCTGCTCGTCCTCGGTCAGCGCCTCGGCCGGTCCCAGTGGCTCGGGATCGCCGCAGTCGCCTGCGCCTCCGTCGCCGCCACCTTTCTGGGTTCCGGAAAGCGCAGGATCTCACGCGTCCGGGCAACGAGCGGCTCCCGCACTGAGGAGGGATCTGCGCGGACCGGGGCCGCCGTGCCGAGGGCGCCCGGTGAGGCGACAATTCATTCCCCTGACCGGTCATCCGGCACCGTCGCAGAGGTTCAGGTCTCCAGTCCGCGGCGTGATCCAGACGACAGGTGCTAGTCGCCGGTCGTGCCGTCGAGCATCTCGCGCAGGATGTCCAGGTGGCCGTTGTGGCGGGCTGTCTCCTCGGTGAGGTGGAGGAGAATCCAGCGCAGGTCGACGTGGAGGCCGTTGCGGACGGCTCGCTGGGCCTGCTTGTCCAGGCTATTTCCGGCGACCAGTTCGCGGTAGCGGGCGCTCTGTTCGGCGTACTCGTCGAGCAACTGCGTGAGCGGGAAGTCGACGGCGATACGCATCTCGCGGTCGGGGTCCTCCTCGGTCCAGGGGCCCCGGTCTTCCTCGCCGAGGAAGACCACCTGGAACCAGTAGTACTCGACCCAGCGGAGGTGGTTGATCACTCCGCTCATGGTCATCAGCGGTGAGCCCGGCAGGAGCGCCTTGCGCGCGTTCTCCGCAGAGACACCCTCGCACTTGGCTCGGGCGGTGTCACGTGTGTAGTCGAGAAACGTGGTGAGCTGGCTGCGCTCGTCCCACGCGGTCGGCGTGTCGTCGATTCTGGTCATCGAGCGAAGCGTCCCCGATCACCGCGACGGTGTCGAGGCATTTATCGACGGCGGTAGGCCGGTGTGCCGGGGCCGACGACGAAGCCGAGGGTTCGCAGTAACCCTCGTGACGATCGGGCCACCTCACCCGCCGTGCCACCTCACCCGCCTTGCGCATGGCGGTCACGGAGAGGGGGACGCGACGGCCGCCGGTGAGGTTCCCGTTCCCCGCGCGGGCGCCCGGTGGGCGAGCCCTGGGGAGATGACGCCCGTCCGGGCTCTTCCCCTACCGGTGTGCTCGCCCACCACCCGGCTTAGCGCGCTTCACGGCTACGGGGCACTCCAGAACTCCGAGGCGAAACCACGGCTGTTGTCATGCCGTGCCCCACAACCGCCGCAGCGGACATCGGCCCGACCCGCGCACCGCTCATCCCGCATCCCACGGCACAGACACCTGCCGGACCCGGCAGCGTCAGCCCTTCATGGCTGCCCAGAACTCCTCGAAGGACATCTGGCGGTCGCCATCGGTGTCGAGCGAGTCGATCAGCTCCTGGGCCTGCGACTCGGTGATCTCCGAGCCTTCCAGTTCCGCTACGACCTTGCGGTATTCGTCCGCGGTGACCCGGCCGTCCCCGTCCACGTCGTAACGCTCGAAGACCTTCCGCGCCGCCGTCTCCATGATGTCTGCCATGTGCTCCACCTTTCTGCGATCTTCACTGATGGGCCCAGGCTATCCGCCCGCCTGAGCACCCCGGACGTCGCCCGGCCTGACAACTGCTGCAGACCGAGCCTTCCCGAGGCCCGTGACTCGATTGCCGTTCGATTCGAAGGCGTGGCAGAGCTGTCGGCCGGGAGCCAGCCCGTACTGGCGGGGCCGGTGCGGGTGTGCGATCGGCTCCGCTCCCGGACATGGCAGCCCGGCCAGGTACTCGCTCCCGTGTCCGCGCCCCGGGCCGCTCTGGTTCAGCCCAGCGTGTCCATCAGGGCGGTGACATACGCGTCCAGCCGCTCTTCCACCACGCGCTTCGTCAGATCGGTCCTTCCTGCCTCCCGCCATGGCTGCGCCACCTGCTGCACTTCCTCTGAGCACGCCAGCCCGTCCCGCACCCGCCAGTACAGCCGCTCGCGCGCGGCCGCGGCCAGTACACCGCCGGCCTCCTCGTACGCCTCGGAGAACCGCAGACCCCATGACGGGCCGTGCAGTAGCGCGAGGTTGGTCGAGCAGTGCGCCACGTCGAGATCTGCCGGGCCCCAGGAGGCCGCTGCCCAGTCGACGACCCCGGTGATCCGGGCATCTGCCGGCCTTCGGGGCGGCACGTCGAACAGCACATTGCCGGGCTGAAAATCCCGGTGCAGGAACCGCCCTTCATAGGGCGGCGCCGGCTTGCGGATCAGGTCGATCGCCGCGGCCCATGCCACCGCGTCGGCGCCCTTCGGAGTGACGACAGTGTCGGCGGTCGTCAACGTCGCATACTCCCGGGGCCGCTTGGCGGGTCGGAAAGCGTGGATCGCCACGAGTTGACGGGCCAGCAGAGGGACGCGCGTCTCCACTCCCTCATCGTTGAGGACTGGCCGGCCTGCCAGATGTGTCATCAGGAGCGACGGATACTCGCAATGCGCGGCGGTCGGATCAACCGCGACCAGCCCAGGAGCCGGCACGCCGGTCCCCGCGAGCTGGGTCAGAGCGCCGGCCTCCCTGTTCAGCGAGTCCTCGGCGTGCTCCACATGGAACGGGTCGACGAAGGTCCGCAGCACCAGGGCACGGGTACCTCCATGGCGCGTGCCGATGGTCAGCCTCCGCATTTCGGCAGTGATGCCGCCGTGGAGTGCGTCGGCTCTGACGATCCGTTCGCCGACCTCCAGGTGCCGGCTCACCCAAGCCAGTGTTAACGGTCGTACTGCCGCCGCCTCATCGTGGTTGGTCACTGGGCCATTTCAACATCCGGACGGCAGCATGCGCAGAAGCTTTCCCTGGAGGTGATGGCGACACGGCTCTGCTCCACTCGCAGCTGCTGGAGGCACTGTTCAGGTCTTCGTACCAAGCCGTGGTCGCGGTGTGGAATCTCCCCATTCGGCGGATTCCGGCATTGATCGCGGGTGGTCTTCTTGATGCGGTTCAGTGCGCCTTCTGTTCCCGTGCCGCCGGAGCCGCAGTGCAGGGTGAGGTCGGCGGTCACGGATCGACGTCGTCCATGCCGTCCATGCCGTCCATGTCGTCGATGGCGTCGAACACGAGCGAGTCACAGAACGTCGTGTCGGCCTGCATCGCCAGAACGGCCACTGGTCTTCGCGGTTTCACGCGAGGGACGCCGAGCGCAGAGCTGGCGGAACGTCACCTCTGGTGGTGAAGTGGCTAGCGGTACGCCGTCTCACACAGAGCTGAACACCCGCAATCAAATACCGCGGTGACGGTCCGCGCTCGATCCCCAAGAGCAGTGGCAGAGCCGACTCTTGATGTCACTTGGACGCTGCGGGCCACTCCGTCAGGTTCCAGGCCCCCTTCTGAACCAGGCCATCGCTCTGGCTTGCGGGAGTCGCCCCGGACCGCTGCTTCGTGTTCGGTCTTGGTGCCGTGAGTGCGGCCCTTGACCCTCACGTGGCGTCAGGCGGCACAGTGAGTGGCGTGGACGATCACTGGACCGTAGGACGCGTGGCCGAGCTGGCCGGTGTGAGCGTCCGCACGCTGCATCACCATGACGAGATCGGGCTCGTTCGGCCGTCGGCGCGGACCGCGGCCGGGTACCGGGACTATTCGGCGGACGACGTGGAGCGGCTGCGGGAGGTGCTGGCCTATCGACGGCTGGGTTTTGGGCTGCGGGAGGTTGCGGAACTGGTCGGCGACCCGTCCACCGACGCGGTCGCGCACCTGCGCCGGCTGCGTGGCCTGTTACTGGAGCGGCGTGATCGCGCTGACGCCATGGTGTCGGCCATCGACAGGGAACTCGAGGCGCGAGCGAAGGGAGTGAAGGTGACGCCGGAGGAGCAACTGGAGATGCTCGGTGCACGGCTGTACGACGCGATCGGCGGTGCTTACACCGCGACACGGCGTACCGAGCCACGGATCGCCGCGCAGATCTGGGACGCGCTCGGCGACGCGCAGACGGTGCTGAACGTCGGGGCCGGCACCGTCTCCTACGAGCCTGCCGATCGCGATGTGACCGCGGTGGAGCCATCGGCGGTCATGCGGGGACAGCGGCCTGTCGGCTCGGCGCCGTGCGTGGCCGCCGCCGCGGAGAGCCTGCCGTTCGAGGACCACTCCTTCGACGTCGCGATGGCCGTCTCCACCGTTCACCACTGGGGAGACCCACTAGCGGGGCTGCGCGAGATGCGGCGCGTAGCCCGACGTGTAGTGGTCCTCACGTTCGGCGCCGACGAGCCCGGATGGCCGGACCGGTTCTGGCTTACCCGCGACTACCTGCCCGAGTTCGCTGCCGTCCTCGCGGACTTCCCCTCGCTTGCGGGGATGGTCGACGCGATCGGCGCCCGTGCTGAGCAGGTGCCCATCCCGTGGGACTGCGCTGACGGCCTGTTCGAGGCGTACTGGCGCCGACCGGGGGGTATCTGGAGGAACACGTGCGCCGTGCGATGTCGGTGTGGACGAGGGTCGGGCCGCAGGCCGAGCAGCGGGCGGTGCGAAGCCTCAGCGACGACCTCGACTCCGGCCGGTGGGCCAAGCGCAACAGCGACCTCGCCGACCTCGACGCGGCAGATCTCGGCCTCCGTCTTCTCATAGCTTGAGTCGCGTCGCAGGGGCCGTGTCATGGCGGCCTCTGGATGGTCTGCTGGGCTGGCCGGTTGTCAGGCGGCTCCTCCTGTGCGGCGCCCGGCCAGCTGGGGCCTGGGCTTGTTCGGCTTGGGCCTTGGTGTGGGGCGAGGCCGTAGGGCTCGGTGCCGGTCTGGATGATGGCACCGTTGAAGGTCAGCCGGTCGAGGATGGTCGCGCAGGGTCGGGGATCGGTGAGTGTGTGGACTTCGTCCCCGCCACCGCGAACCGTTTCAAGCCAGGAGTCATGTACTTGCTCGACGGCGGCCTTCTGGGAACGGCCGAGGAGGCCGCCATCAGACTTCCCGCGGAAGAGCTCATCGACTACCGCTTTGTGCCTCCCGCGGACCTTCCTGACTGCATCGGCGGCCTGCTGCTACGCCGTGTGCAGGCCGGCCTCGACGCCCACCGAACCGGCATCCCGGCCGAGCTCGAAGACGGTCATCAGCCCACCGGAGATGCGGCCGCGAGCGACGCCTGATGCACAGGGCTGACGTTGCCTGATCGACCGGACAAGTCCTAGTCGTCGATGCACTTGGGGTACTTCGAGCCCCGGTAGCAGTCGTGGTAGTCGTACTTGCTGACCCGGAACTTCTTCGCCTTGCCCTCCTTCACGGGATCGACGACCAGGTAGAACTTCTTCCCGTCCTTGCTCTTGTCGGTGACCCGGCCCTCGGGGCCGTGGCCGAAGTCCTGCGCGCACCCGGCGAGCGCGAGGGTGCAGGCTGCCGCGAGGGTGGGGATGAGGATGAGGCGACGCATGTCGTGCTCCGATCAAACTTTGAGACCAGGGCAGTCTAGGAGACCGAATGCCCGACAGGGCAGGCAGGGCCGCTCCCTTCCGCGAACGAGCAGGCTCGACGAGAACGCCCTGGGACCTGCCGCTCAAAGGTCACAAATCGCTGGTCACGGCGTCCTGACTGCACATCCTTTGACGCTACGTCAGCCAACTAGGTGTTCAGAATCTCGAAGCCCACCTCCCCACCAGCCGTCATCGACGCCGACACCCCCGCCGTCGTGATCGCCGCCGTCCAGCCTTGCCAGGCAACCAGCACAACGCACACCCGGGCGTCCCGTCGCCCGACCTGCGCGGGAAGGCCCCGCCGGCCGGCCGGCGGGGCCTTCACGGCGTCAGACCATCAGCAGGAGGCGCGTGTGCGGTACCAGCTTCCGGTTCACGCTGGTGCTCTGTACAAAGATCGTGAAGTCGTCGTTGTGGTCCGGCTTGACGCGGACTTCGCTGTCGGGCAGGCCGAGCAGGGCTCGGGCCTCCGGCCCTGTGTATACCCGGTCCGTCTTCTTCTCCAGTACCGCAATCTGCTTTCGTGCCTGGATTTTCTCCGACTTACTCAGCTGATAGAAGGCGCAGCCCGTACGGAATGTGTGCCCGCATTCGATGACCCAGTTCCGGATCGTCGCTTCGCGAGCCACCGCAATCAGCTGGTACTCGGACGGATTCGCCGGGGTGAGGCCGGCAGCCTCTATGGTGTCGCGGTTGACTGCATCGGCACCGGTAGAGAAAACCGCCCGTGATCCCCGGATGCCCTTGGTGCGCCCCACCATGAATTTCTCGGTTGCCTGCTGGATGACCTGCCCGGCCTCCTCCAGGCCCTGTGTGCTGGTGGCATCCCAGATAGCGATGTTGTCCTTCGGGAAACCGCACTGCATGGCCTCGCGCTTCCCCATCTGGTCCGGCACGAGGACCGCGAGTGTCCAGTTGTCCTCCTGCGTCTCGACCATCTTGGCCACGGCCTGCACCAGATCACGCGGCTCCCCGGCAGGGACATCCGGGCAGCGATGACTTGCGTTCTCCTGTCCGTCAGTCAGGACGAACGTCAGGAAGCTGTGGTCGCCGTAAAGTTGAGCGGTCTGCGCCAGCTCCCTCTGCGACTTCAGCGTGGCGGCCAGCAGAGCCGTCATTCCGCCAACCCCGTACAGCTGCTTCAGGGACGGCATGCGCAGCACGTCCTTGTCGTAGATGACGCACTCCACCTTGTCCGCGAAGACGTACACCGTCACACGGGTTTCCTGGTCCAGTTCCTCCGACCGGCGGGCCAGATAGGCAATTTGCTGGTCGGCGACTTCAACAACCTTGCGGCTCAGGTGCGACATGGACGAACTGGCATCCAGCACAAGAGCAACGTGATTGATGTAGTTCTGGCTTCCGGACATAACTGCTCCCCCTCTTCGGACTCGATGTATCGATCGTCTCACCCACCACTGACAATCGATCTTGGAATCCAGGTGGGTGCGGGCCCGAGGTGCTCCCGAAGTGCTCGGATCGAACCTCTAGGAGGCAAGATCCGGGCCTGGGGCCGTCACGCTGGGCCGCGTCAGCGGGCCACCGGAGGGGAGGTCCGCCCAGCCTGAACCTGGGTGACCGCATGTGACGTGCGGAGACCGGTCTGCAGTCGCAACACGCTTCACCAAGGCGCCGTCTGTCACCGGGTCAGCATGCTGCTGTCGCGCCAATCAGCCGGCGCTGGGCCGCCCGGGCCCCTGCGAGAGCTGACGGACGACGGGGCCGGCCACCCGCCGTCCGGGATACGTAGATCGCCGACGCGGTCACCCCTGTCCGCCCCACCGGGTCGCTCACCGCCAACAGGCCCTGCAGCGCTGGGGGATCGTCACCCCCACCCCGCACTGAACCCGCTCGTGTCCAGGTGTGGCGGGTCATAGGCTGGGAGTCGCAGCCATGCCGGGCCGGTCTTCCGGCAGTTGAGGTGCCCCACTTCGCGAGGCCCGCTTGTGCGTGGTCGCGTGGGCGGGGATGCGACGGGTGCGAAGTTGCTGCGCAACAGGAGGCTTTCCCGACCTCGACCCTGACCCCGCCCTCGGCCGCTGTGGGCGGGAGACCGGGTCCCGGTCGCCATGCTCGAACGCTGGACGGTCGGGCGTCCGGGAACATGCCGATCAGGTGCTTGCTCGCGTAACCCAGCCACCATTCCTCCGAGTGGTACCCGAGCAGAGCCTGGGCCACAGCAACACAGACGAGCTCGGAACCACTGAGCAGCAGCGGTCTGCTGAGGCGTGGGATTCCTCCCCTTCTGTCATCGGTCTTCACGTAGGGTGCGGCCAAGAGGGTGCTGAGGTCTGTCGACACACATGGACCTTGGCCGTCCTCCGCCCGCTCCGGAGGCCACATCGCAGGGCCACGCGTCGTTGCGCTCGGCGGAACTGCCTAGCCATTGCAGAATCGAGGTCGGCGCCCAGGTGGAGGCCGTAGTGAAGCGCTCCGGCATGTCGCGCGGTGCGCGTCTGGCCGCCCATAGCGCCGTCTCCACATACCTGGCCTTGTGCAGTGATCGCGCCCTACGCGCGCTCGTGGACGCGGCCGTGCCGATCGGATCAGGTATCGGCGGGAAGTCGGCCCTGCTGGAGGTCGCCGGAACGCCGGTCTTCGTGAAGCGGGTGCCCCTCACCGACCTGGAGAGGCACCTTGACCACTTCCGGTCCACGGCGAACCTGTTCGAGATGCCCACATTCTGCCAGTACGGCATCGGCACCATCGGCGCGCCGGGCTTCGGGGCCTGGAGAGAGCTCGCCGTGCACACCATGACGACGAACTGGGTGCTCGCGCGGGAATACGAGGGCTTCCCCCTGATGTACCACTGGCGGGTACTGCCGGACTCGACGCCTCTACCCGAGGAACTGGCCGACGTCGAGCGGGCCGTAGCGTACTGGGGCAGCGGATCACAGGTGCGGCACCGGATTGAGGCTCTCCAGCAGTCCTCTGCGAGCGTCGCGCTGTTCCTGGAGTACATCCCGCAGAACCTGCACCAGTGGCTGGGTACTCAGGTCGATGCAGGAGACCAGACCGCCAACCGGGCCTGCACCATGGTGGAGAGGGAACTGGCAGCCGGCACCTCGTTCATGAACAGCCGCGGGCTCCTGCACTTCGACGCGCACTTCGAGAACATCCTGACCGACGGCCGGCGCCTCTACTTCACGGACTACGGGCTCGCCCTTTCCTCCAGGTTCGAGCTGTCGCGGGACGAGGTCGATTTCTTCGACCGGCACCAGACCTACGACCGCTGTTACACCGCCACGTATCTGGTGAACTGGCTGGTCACCGCTCTGTACGGATTCCAGAGGGAGGACCGGGAGGGACGCTACGCGCTGGTGCGTGCCTACGCAGAGGGTAAGCGCCCCACAGGAATCGCGGAGGGGCCCGCGGCGATCCTCGCCCGGCACGCACCGATCGCCGCGCTGATGTCCGACTTCCACCGCAAGTTCCAGCGCCAGAGCAGGCAGACGCCCTACCCGCTGGAGGAGATCCGCCAGCTTGGAGGGATGTACATCTCCTCCGTCTGAGAATTCGCACCAGTCCACGGGGACGGCCCGCTGCTCGGAGGACGGGGCCGTCGAGTAATGGCGGACCGCGCTGGCGTTGTCGCAGGTGACCCGTAGGGATATGGGTGCGCTCCGGCCCCGGCAAGGACTCGGTCACCCTGCGGCCACCGCGAACCTGGCCCGACCCACCTCCCAGCGGCCGGCCGAAACCCCAGGCCGAAGCCCAGACCGCCGCCGACACACTCGACGGCATCGGCACCATCGCCTCAACCGGACCGAGGCACAGCTGCCCGCCACGGGTACGCGAAACGCGCCCGGAAGGGTGGCGCCCAGGCCGACATCGCGCTCACCGCGCCGCAGGAGACCGCCGTCCAGGGCCGCCAGAGAACCCGACCCAGCGCACCAGGAGCGCCGTGGGCGCCGCTGGGGAGTGCAGCCTCTGCAAGCACGAACCGCGGGCGGCGGACCCGCACCATTGAGCCAACGGCGGGTCGGCCATGCGGCGCCAGGGAGTTCGCCGTCCGCAAGCCTCACGCCTCCCCGCCCCGGTGCCCCTTCCGCGGCAGCGTGAGTGTCGCGCCCGCTGTCATTACGAGTCCGGCCGCGGCGAGCAGCATGCTCCACCGCATTCCGGTCAGGAAGGTGTTGGCACCCGCCAGCAGCGCTCCGAAGACCGCCACCGCGATCGCTCCGCCGACCTGGCGGCCGGTGTTGAGGACGGCGGACGCGGTGCCTGCCCGGTCCGCAGGGACCGCGTCGAGCAGCATGGCGGTGAGCGCCGGCACGGTCAGTGCCCCGCCGAGGCCGACCGGCACCATCAGGGCCGCCACCGCCCACACGCTGGTGTGCGCGCCGACGCCGAGCAGCGCCAGCAGTCCGGCCGTCCCGACCAGCTGTCCTGCCACCATCGGCACCCGCGGGCCGAACAGCGCCGCCAGCTTCGCCGAAGCCAGGTTCACCACTGCGACGAGCGCCGTCATCGGGATGAACATCAGGCCCGCATGCAGCGCCGACTGCCCGCGCTCCTGCTGGAGGTACAGGCTGAAGATGAACACCCCGCCGTAGTAGGCGGCGTTGAGCATGAAGCCGACCACGAGGGACACCGCCACCACGCGCGAGCGGAACAGTGACAGGGGGAGCATCGGGTGCGCGCCCCTGGCCTGCGTGGTGAGGAAGGCGGCTGCCGCGGCGGCCGCCACCAGCAGCGACGCCACCACGAGCGGCTGGCCGAAGCCCTGGTCGCCGCCCTCGATCACGCCGTACGTCAGCGAGCCCATCGCGACCACCGCCGTCACCTGCCCGAGCACATCCAGCCGTGCGGGCAGCCGCGGGGAGGCCGGCACCCGGGCCAGCAGGGCGAGCGCCAGCAGGCCCGCCGGGAGGTTGACGAAGAAGATCCACCGCCAGCCCACGGTAGCGGTGAGCGCCCCGCCGAGCACCGGCCCGGCCGCCACCGCGACCGCGCCGCCCACGGTCCAGACGGCGATCGCCTGCGCCCGCTTCGCCTGGTCGGGGAAGCCCTGCCGGACCAGTGCCAGCGACGCCGGCATCATCACCGCCGCCGCGGCTCCCTGCACCAGCCGCGCCGCCACCAGCACACCGAGGTGGGGTGCCAGTCCGCACGCGGCCGAGGCCAGCGCGAAGAGCACCAGCCCGCCGCCGTACGCCTGCCGGGCCCCGATGCGGTCGGAGAGGGCGCCCGCGGAGAGCATCAGGGCGGCGAATGTGAGCGTGTATCCGTCCACCATCCATTGCAGGCCGGACATGCCGCTGTCGAGGCTGCGGCCGATGTCGGGCAGTGCGACGGTGACGATCAACGCATCCAGCGAGATGAGGAAGAAGCCGAGCAGGGCGGCGCCGAGCACCACGGTGGACCCGCCCCGGGCCGACCGCGGCGCATCGGCCGCGGCGCCGGAGGCAGGGGAGGACTTGAGCAGGGATTTCATGAGGGCACTCCTGAGACGGTCTTGAAGTGGTGCAGCTGAGAGGGGGAGGGCTGGAGAGGGGCGGCCGCTGACGGGGGCGGCGGCTGGTAGCGGAAGCGCCCTGGCGCGGTGGCGGTGAGCCAACGCCGGGCGGCGGGAGCTCCGCCGCCCGGCCCAGCGGTGTGTGCCTGACAGCCGGCCGTCCCGTGCGGGCAGCTCAGCTCCTTGTTGCCGTCAGCCCAATCGGCTCAAGGACCACAGAGGAACGGGTTCCGTCTGCGCTGACAGGTCCCGCACCGGCCTGGAGCGGGTCCGCGCCGGCCTGTACCAGCTCCCACGCCGCCCGGCCCGTCACCGGGTGTCGAAGTCCGTCCCCCGGGAGACCTTCTCCCACTCGGCGAGTTCGGCACGCACCGAGTCCAGGTGCCCGACGAGGAAGTCCACCGCGTCGCCGCCGAGGGCCAGCCGCAGTGGGGTCTTCTCGGCGTCCAGGGCCAGCCGGATCGCCGCCGCGGCCTTCGCCGGGTCCCCGGGCTGGGTGCCGTCGCCGTCCTGCAGCAGCTTGCGGGTGGCGCCGACCTTCTCCGCGTACGCCGGTTGCTCCTGGGAGAAGTAGGCCGCGCCCTTGCCGAACAGGTTGGTGCGGAACGCGCCGGGCTCCACGATCAGCACCTTGATGCCGAACGGCGTCACTTCGTCGGCAAGGCCCTCCGACAGCTGCTCCAGTGCAGCCTTGGTCGCGCTGTACGCGGAGAACCCGGCGAAGGACAGCTGTCCGCCGAAACTGCTGATGTTCACGATCGATCCGCTGCCCCGCTCCCGCATCTGCGGAAGCAGCGCCCGGGTCAGCCGCGCCGGGCCGAAGACATGCAGCTCGAACAGGTCGCGCAGCTCCCGGTCGGTGGTCTCCTCGAACGCCCCGACCTGCGTGCGCCCGGCGTTGTTCACCAGCACGTCCACCCGGCCGTAGCGGGCCAGGACGTCGGCGGCCACCACGTCGATCCGCTCGCCGTCGGTCACGTCCAGGCTGATCGCCTCCACCCGGTCGGGGTGCGCGGCGACCAGGTCGGCCAGCGCCTCGGTCCGTCGGGCCGTCGCGATCACCGTGTCACCGGCGGCGACCGCGGCCTCGGCCATGGCCCGCCCGAACCCGCTGCTCCCACCGGTGACCAGCCAGACCTTGCCGTTCTCACTCATCTCTGAGTCTCCCTCTCAACTGCCGTTCGGGGCCTGCCCGCTGACAGATCCCATCCTTCGACGGGATCAGGCACCACGTCCAAGACCTGCCGTGATAGCTATGAGTTATGGATGTCCATGGACGCGATCTGCGCTACTTCGCCGCAGTCGCCGAGGAGTTGAACTTCACCCGGGCCGCCGAGCGGCTGTTCGTCTCCCAGCCCGCGCTCAGCAAGCAGATACGGATGCTGGAGAAGCAGGTCGGCGCGCAACTCTTCCATCGGGACCGGCGGGTGGTGCGGTTAAGCGTGGTGGGGGAGGCCCTGCTGCCGCACGCCCGCGGGATGCTGGCCGCATGGGAGGCCGCCGAGGCGGCGGTGGAGGAGGCGAGGGCCGCCGAGCTGCACACCCTGGTGATCGGCATGTCCACCAGCCCGGGCCGCGGGTTGCTGCCCGCCTTGCGAACCCGGTTGGTCTCCCGGTATCCGCACGCACGGCCCGTCCTGCGGCAGGTCAACTGGGCCGACCCGAGTGCCGGGTTGGCGGACGGATCGAGCGATGTCGCCTTCGTCTGGCTGCCACTGCCGGACGGCGACCGCTACCGGCATGCAGTGGTGGCCCAGGAGCCACGCCTTGTGGCGCTGCCGCCGGGGCACCCCCTGGCGGCGCGGGCCGCGGCCGACAGAGAGGGGGCGGTGGACTTCACCGACCTCCTCGACGAGCCGTTCCTCGCCCTCCCCTCCGAGGCTGGTCCGCTGCGGGACTACTGGCTGGCCCTGGACGCCCGGGACGGTCGCGCGCCGCTGATAGGCGGGGTGGTGGGCAGCGCCGAGGAGACCCACGAGGCGGTCGCCAACGGCCAGGGCGTGGTACTTCTGGCCACCGGCAACGCCCCGCTGGTCGTCCGGGACGAGGTGATCGCCGTGCCGGTCCGGGGCATCTCCCCCTCCCGTCTGGCGGTAGCCGCCCGTCGGGACGACGAACGGCCTTTGGTGGCGGCCTACTTGGCTGCGGCGGCAAAGGTGGGAGCCGGCGCGTCTTGAAGGGAGCCGGTTTATGGCGCATGGGGTGAGCGGGACGCTCGGGGGCGCCCTTGCGGGACGGCACACACGCATTCCGGCGTGTTCGAGGACCAGAACCCAGGAACCTGTGTGTGCTCGGGCTGTCGACGCGCTGCACCCGGCGGGCGCGAGAAGCTGGTGCCCGCAGGCGTACCTGACGCGGCGCGCACGGACGGCTGGAGGGGCCCTGCGCCGAGAAGTTCAACAGCTCCAGCTGTCCAGCCAGTTCGGATGTTACCCGCGCGTAGGGTCGGAGGTGGCGTGGGTGAGAATAGGAACTTCCGACGAGGGGCCGACAGGTCGTCAGCCTGGCCTCTCCATCCCTGAACGCAACAAGGAGTATCCGTGAACCACACCAGCACCGCCCGTATCCGACGTGTCGCGTTCACCGCGGCCGCCGGTGTAGCGCTCGCGGTGACCGTCACCGCGTGCGGTCCGGACGGCGGTGGCGGGTCGGCCTCGGGCGGCGACTCCGCGGCGTCCGGCAAGGCCACAGCGGAGTCGTCGAGCGGTGGGTCCCAGGAGGGCGCTGACGGCGGCAAGGCGGCCGGTGCGTCTTCGAACGGGGGCGCGTCGGGGAAGGACGGTTCGTCCTCGTCAGGCTCCGAGTCGGCACCGGGCGGTGGCAAGAAGGGCTACGGGCAGGCCTGCGGGGCCAACGACCTGAAGTTCTCGGCACGTTCCGAGACGCAGGCGGGCGGCTATATCCTGCTGTCGGCTCGCGCCAAGCCCGGCGTCACGTGCACGATTCCCAGTGGGCTGCCCTCGGTCTCCTTCGGCTCCAAGGGCATTGAGGCGACGAACGCCGAGCAGGCGGTCGGCCCGGCGATCACGCTCAGCGGCTCCAAGACCGCCTACGCCGGCATCAACCCCAAGACCACCAACGGCGACGAGGGCGTCGAGTTCACGTTCCTCATCGCGGCCATCGGCTCGTCCGACGCGAACCCGGCGAGCGTCGCTACCGGCTCCGTCACCGTCGACAAGCCCATCGTCACCAACTGGCACACCGCCCCTGCCGACGCCGTCCCCGGCGACGGCACGGACAACTGACGCCTGACGCTTCATCGGTGCGGCTCCGATCCGGGTCCTCCGGGTCGGGGCCGCACTGTGCTCGTGGGGGAGGGCTTGAACGAACTCTTCAACCTCTTCAACAACGAAGTGGGCGAAGGTAGCGGCTCACCCACCGATGGCCATACGGCTGTCTGCAGACACTCCCACCCCCTCTCGCGGCCCCCATCAGGGACGTGCAGGGCGCCGAGCCGGCGTCGGCGCTTCAGCATGCCCGGGACGCCGAGGGCAAGGCAGGAAGAAGGCCGCCGGCCTGCGAGAGCGGTCCCCGGATAGGGGTAGCCGCCTTGCGACTGATCTACGTGCCATGCGAGCGGGTACCGGCGTACCGCCTTCCCACCGTGCCCAGTTGCCAGCGAACCACCAAACGCCAACCGCACGAAGACCCGCCAACAAAGCCCTCCCAGGGGAGGTTTCTGGTCTCTGCCGTCAGTGCAGCCGGACCGGCAGGGTGAGGAGCCCCCGGTGCCGCGGGTTGTCCTGCCATGTGGGGGCGCGTTCCGGGTCGGCCAGGCGTAGAGCAGGAAAGCGCCGCAGTACATGACCGAAGGCGATTTCGGCTTGGAGACGCGCCAGCGGGGCGCCCAGGCAGTGGTGGATGCCGTGGCCGAACGCAAGGTGTCCGGAGGTGTCGCGGGTGAGGTCGAACCGGTCGGGGTCCGTGAAGACCCTCGGATCGCGGTTCGCGGCCAGCAGCGCGATCTGCACGAACTCGCCGGCCGGGATTGTCGTGCCCTTGATCGTCACCGGCTGCGTGGTGTAGCGCAGGCTCGCGATACCGAACGGGGTCTCGTGGCGCAGGACTTCCTCGGTGAGGCGGGGGAGCAGCGAGGCGTCGGCGCGCACCGCGGCAAGCTGCCTGGGGTGGGTGAGCAGGGCGTACAGGCCGTTGGCGATCAGGTTGACGGTGGTCTGGTGGCCCGCGAGCACCAGCAGGAAGGCCATCGAGGTGACCTCCTCCTCGGTGAGGCGGTCCCCGTCGTCACGGGCGGCGACGAGAGCGGACAGAAGGTCGTCGCCCGGGTGGGCCCGCTTCTGCTCGATCAGGGCGCGAAGCCGGTCCAGTATCGCCTCGGCCGTCGGGACGGACACCTCGCCGTCGCCCTCGTCCCCGGTCACCGTGTGGCCCCTGACCTGGAGGATTCCGGGGTCGCCCGGGTCAGCACCGAGCAGGTCGAAGATCACGGCCAGCGGCAGTGGCAGCGCGAACCTGCCGATCAGATCGACCTCGTCCGGTCCCTCCGGCCGGTCTGGCTCGCCCGGCCCGTCCAGCGCGTCGAGCAGTGCGGTGACGCGGGCCTCGATGGCGGGTCGGAGCCTTGCCACCCGCCGCTGCGTGAAGGCCTGTTGCACCAAGCGGCGCAGCCGGGTGTGGCGCGGCGGGTCGGAGTTGAGCATGTGGGTGGTGAGCGCTCCGCCCGGACCGCCCGTCGGCAGTCCCGCGTACCGGGCGAACACCTCGGTCGCGCCGTCCTTGCTCAGCCGCGGGTCGGCGAGGGCCGCCCGGCAGGCGGCGTGCCCGGTGACGACCCAGCCGGCCAGCGGCGCGGGACCGGAGAAGCGGACCTTGCGGACCTCACCCGTCTCACGCCAGTGCCGGTACGTCTCGTGCGGATGGCAGGCGAAGGAGGCGCCCACCGTCTCGGTCTCCTCGGACGGCTCAGGAAGTGGCACCACGACGCACCTTGGTCACCTGTACGTCCTCCACGCCGAGCAGCCCGACGAGAGGCACCTTCGCGGACGTCTGCCCCGGGGCGACCTCCAGCCCCGATCCGCGGATGAGGTCCAGGAGCAGTTCGGCGAGCGGCATCACCATGTGCCGGCCCCAGCAGCGCTCGGAGGAGTGGCCGAAGGGAAGGTAGCCGGGCGCGGTATCGGGGTCGAGGTTCTCCCAGCGCTCCGGACGGAACTCGTCCGGGTCGTCCCACAGCTTCGGGTCCCGGTGCGAGAGGAGAGGCAGCAGGAGGACGTCGTCGTCCGCCCCGATCCGCCCGTCGATCCTCGGGTATTCGGGGCAGGCGTTGCGCAGGATGTTCCAGGAAGGCGGCAGCAGCCGCATGGCCTCGTACAGGATGTGCCGGTTCGGCGTCTCGGGGTCGAAGGGCGAGCCGAGCCACAGCGCGTTGGTGACGAGGGTGGAGACCGTGAAGCACACGGGGGCCGCCGCGCGCCGGTACATGCCCATGGCGTATCGCCGCTCGTGATAGCCGACGGCATCGGCCGTCAGACCCGCGATCGCGGTCAGCGGGGCTTTCCGCCGGCTGACCCGCCCCGGGAGCGCGGCGCCCGCCGCGATCACCGTCCAGGTCAGCTTGGGGGTCAGTTCGAGGTTGCGGCTCATCAGGATGCGCAACCGGTACGGGTCCCGGCCGAGGACCAGGTCCCGCAGGAACAGATGTCCCCTGAGCGGCCATACCCCGGACAGATCGACGTCCTCGGGGCGAGGGCGAGTCCTCGCCAGCGCCTCACGCACATCGCCGCCGATGGTCCGCATCACCGAAGAGGCCACGCTGCGAGAGATCGAACGCCCGTGCAGAGGTTTGAACGTGGGCCGTTCGGTCTCAGTCGCCCGGCGGGCGGCGAGGAGCCGGTCGGCGACCTCGTATCCGGCGACCCCGATGGTGTCGGGCTCAAGCCGGAAGACGTCGTGCCCGAGGTGGTCCCGGAACAGGGCGGCGAGTCGTGGATGGAACACCGTGGCGCGCATGGAGGTCTCCGGGAAGGCCGAGAGGGGCGAGCGTCGGCGGGCGGCATCGTCCCCGCCTCGCGGCGGGGACGACTTCTCGGCCTAGTACCAGAAGTACCAGGCGCTGGCCTTGAGGCTCTTCTGAGCGGACACCTTGTTGCGAATGGCGAAGAGAAGCTTCATCACTACACCCCCTTTCCGGGTGGAGACACCACGCACTTCCTCGTGCAGAGGTCGCACGCAGCTTGCTCGACAAGAGTGCGCCAGGGGGATCAACGAATGATGAACGCCCTCAAGGCGTCGTCGATGCCAGGGCGCCACGGCACCATGTGTCCGATCGACATGACGAACCGTTCGGATTGCTACGGGGCGAGGAGGAGCAGTCACGGGGTAGCACATGCACACCGATGACTGCGGGGCCACGTGACCGGTTACCGAAGGGGCCGGGGCGTCGTACGCGCAGTGCTGCGACCGGAAACGGTCAACGGGGTGCCTGGGGCGGGGCAGTGGCGGACGGTGGCCTGGAATTCGGATGCGGTTCGACCGGTGGTCTGCGAGGGTCTCGCGCTGTGACCACTGATGACGTTGTTCTTCGTCGTGCGGGCGGTGCCGACGCGCTCGACGCGGCCGATGTGTGGCTGCGTTCCTTCACCGCTGCGCTGCCATCGGTGCGCCGCGCGCATGACGATGCCGAGGTACGGGCCTGGTTCTCGTACGTGGTGGTGCCGCAGTACGAGACTTGGGTGGCGGTCGCCGAGAGCGACGTGGTGGGGCTCCTGGTGCTCGACGGCGGGGAGCTGGAGCAGCTCTACCTCGATCCATCGTGGCGCGGGCGGGGGCTGGGCGACCGGTTCATGGCCCTGGCCAAGCAGCAGCGGCCGGACGGGCTGGGGCTGTGGACGTTCCAGGTCAACGAAGCGGCACAACGCTTCTACGAACGGCACGGCTTCAACGCGGTCGAGCGAACGGACGGGCTGCGCAACGAGGAGCGAGAGCCGGACGTCCGCTACGTCTGGCAGCCCCAGCAGTAGCACTGGTTGAGGAGAGTGATCAGACCGCGGGGTGAGAGCGGTCGGCTCCCCGGTGGACACCCTTCCCGATGCGGGTGGGGATGCGGATGCGGGTGGGCGCGGGCGCGTTCGCGGTGTTGGGCGGCCAGGACGTCGGGGAGCGCTCGAATCGTCGGCAGGGCTGGCACTGAGCTCCACCAAGTCGCCCCGCCCGACCTCGCTCCGCACCCGTAACCCCAGAGAATCCGCTCTGCTCGGAATGTCGTGCTCGGGTAGAGGCGGCCAGGCGGAAGTCCCGTATCTGAATTGCCGTTTCCGCGGCCTTGTGGCGTGTCTCGGATGGGTGAATTCGGGAATCTGGCCGCTCCCGGAATCCGGTAGGACCGTTGGGCTGGGCGGATAGCCGGATGATCTCTCTTCGGGCGTCCCCTGCTCACTCATTCCTGTACACGTGCTTGAGGAGACGTCCCCTTGGCTACGGCTGATCTTCCTGGTCCTGATTCGTTGCTGCGCCGCACGCTGGGGGAGTGGCGGATCGGGTTGGTGGCGTGGCGGCTGCTGGTTCTGCAGACCGCGGACCCGGCGGTCGCCGCCGGCATGGCCAACTTCTCCACCTACCGCGCGCACCCTTGGCGGCGTATCGAGCACACCATGGACAGCGGGAAGCGGCTGTTCTTCTCCGACCGTGAAGGGCTACGCCGTGAGGTCGCCCGTCTGGAGCGCACGCACCGCCGTCTGGCCGGGACCGACGAGCAGGGCAGGCCGTTCACCGCGTTGGACCCGGCGGTTCGGGTGTGGGTACTGGTCACCCTGTACGAGTGCATGACGGCGATGCGGGAACTGTCCGGCCGCCCGCTGGCGCCACCGGAACTGGCTCAGATGTACGGAGAATTCCGTGCGGTGTGTACCGAGTTCGGCCTCTCCGACGACCTGTTCCCGGCCACGGCCGCGGACGTGCCCGCGTATATGGACCGCACGATCCGCGAGCGCCTCGAATACAGCGAACCCGTGCGCTACCTGCTCTTCGACATGCTCCGTGAAGCACCCGCCCCCCGCCGCCTCGGCCTCCTGAAGCCGGCCTGGCCGCTTGTGCGCACGGTGGCCGCCCACGTGATCGGTGCGCTCACCCTCGCGGACCTGCCGGAAGCCTTCCGCGAGCGCTTCAGCTTGCCCCGCACCCGCCGCGCGGCCCTGCTGTCCTTCCTCCTGCACCGCGGCATGCGCGTGCTGATGAACGCGCTGCCCGAGCACCGCCGCTACCGCACCCCACTGGCGGGCAACTCCTCGGCTTCGCAGCCTCCCACCGCCTCCACCGACCGTCCTGCCTCGCCGGAGGCGAGCCCTGTCCGGATTCCCGCACCACGCCGCCGCAAGGGTGCCGATCCCCGCCCGGCGCGTCTGCGGACCTTCTTCCGCCAGGTCCTCGACCAGACCGGCGACGGGCGCATCAGCTCGGCCGATCTGCAGGCCATGGCGCACAACGTGTGCTGGCCGCTCGAACTCACCCCTGAGCGCGAAGCCCGCGTCTATGCCGCCTTCGAGACCTGGTGGCAGCACCTGCGGACCGGCATGGACGCTGACGACGACGGACAGGTGACCTGCGAGGAGTTCGTCACCGCCATGCTCACCGGGATCGACACCGGGCCGGACTATCTCGAGCAGGGGTTGCACTTCGCGGTGCGGGCGATCTTCCACGCTGCGGACACCGACGGCAGCGGACACCTGTGTGCCGACGAATACCGCACGATCTTCGGCGGCTCCCGGGTCCACCCCGCCGAACTCAACCACGGCTTCCGCCAGCTCGACCACGATGGAGACGGGCGCATCACCGAGGACGAGTTCGTCCAGGCCTTCACCGACTACTTCACCGCCCGCAGCGACAGCACGGCCGGCAGCCAACTCCTCGGACGCCCGTAGCGGCTGATGTGGGCGGAGTGCCGGGGCAGCTGTGATGGGCCTTGGCGGGGCGGCGGGAATAGTGGGTCGTCGCGCTCGCGGCCTGTGACCGGGCGGGCGCGCGCCCGGTCAGAGGCTGGCGACGGGCCGGTGCACATCGCGAGGGTGTGCAAACTCGCCAAGGGCTCGGCGGTCAAGGGCCGCACCAGGCGATCATCCAGCTCAAGGTCGTCCTCGTTACCGCCGCCCCGGTCCTACGGGAGGAACTGGCCGGGCTGAACAACACGGCCCTGATCGCCCCTGCGCGCGGCCCGCCGAACAACGTCGACGCCGTCAGCGGCCTGCTCCAGCCTCTTCCCGGCAACGCAATGAGCTGATACCCGAGGCGTGGAATTCCTTGGTAGGCCCCGCCATACCTTTGGGCGATGACTGCCCTCGGTCAAACGGAGTGCCCGTCGCGCCCGGCCGTAGGAGGGCCATGTACCCGGGGTACGCATGTTCGCTTAATCTGGGTGTGCCGGGTGGCCCTGACGAGCGGCCGTACTCGGCAGGCCCCTGGACGCAGGAACGCTCTGCGTCGTGCCGGGGAGCCAGTGCCGCTTCGACACGCATCCAGGGACGGACCAGCAGATGCAGGTGAGGTATGAGACCAGCCTCGTGCCCTTTGCGAGCCCGCTGGGGCGAGAATCGCGACATCGGGTGACGGTAGAAGCAGTCCATGGCGAGGGACCGGCGTGGTGGGCGAGCCGTCGTGTCTGAGGTCGTGCTCACAGCCGCCGGTCTCTACGCCATCGTCCTGCTGCGCGCCGGAGGGACCTTCGCCGTCGGCTGGCTCGCCGGGGCCGGTGCCAGGCGTGGCAGGCTCGCGGAGCGGATCTCCACGCCCAAGTTCCGACGTGCCGAGCGCGCGATCCAACGGTGGGGCGCACCGGTGGTGGCCGTCTCCTTCCTGACCGTCGGATTCCAGACCGCTGCCAACTTCCTCGCGGGGAGCATGCACATGCCTCTCTCGCGCTACCTCCCAGCACTGTTCGTCGGCGGAGCGGGCTGGGCGCTGGTCTACGCGACGGCCGGGATCGGCGTGCTGAAACTCCTTGCAAGGCTGTTTGCCGAGCAGACGGCGCTTGGCGCGGGCGCGGTCACCGTCCTCCTCCTCGCGGTGATCGGCGCGATGGTGTACCGGCGTAGAAGAGCCGCCGCGGCCAACCGCAACACTGCGGCCGACGAATCCTGAAAGCCGCCCGGGTCTCGACTGCGAGCCAGTCAAAGCTCTCTACCATCGACGGGGGTTCTATCCGGCCTCTGGAGACATGGAATCTCCCAACTGCTCGGGACTGTCAGCGCGCAGGAGGCAGACATCCATGATCCAGCTATGACGCGCCCGTGCCATGGCGCGCAACTCCAGTACGTGGTCGGCAACTTCGGCCGGTTGGCCAGACACCGGATGCCATGGCGATGCGCCACAGGCCGGACGGCAGGGCGCACAGAGCGATGGCGTGGGCGGCGCGGCGAGCCCAGACAGGGGCGGGTGCGGAGGTGGGGAGGGGAACGGCCGCTGTCGTCATGACGCACATGCTGGCCCTGGACATGACAGCCGCGCACCGTCCGAGGTCCGATCACGAGAATCTGCCGACGGCCCTCTCCGGTCATGAGGACGCCAGCCCCGGCTGCTCCGTCGCACATACGGCCGGAACGGGGCGGCCGGGCTCGGGGCGGTGATCCGGGCTGTCCGCTTCGGGATGATCCGCCTCCTCGCCGGAGTCTCCCGGATACATGATCTGGACGTCGCGCAACAGACCATCCACCACCTCGTCCAGATCGAGGCGCTTCTCCACCGAATGCAGGCCGGTCAGCCCGGCGCGGAGGGTGACCCGGGGCGGTGCGAGGAGCTTGCAGCAGTCCTCGTCCGGCAGCACGGAGATCTCCGCGGTGCCGATGGACCGGGCCTCGTCGATGATCTCCTGCTTCTCCCAGCCGACCAGCGGTCGCAGCACCGGCAGGGTTGCCGCCTCGTCGACGGCCGCCATGTTCGCCAGGGTCTGGCTGGCCACCTGCCCCAGGCTGTCACCGGTCACCAGAGCCTCCGCCCGGGTCCGGCCCGCCAGCGCGGAAGCGGCGCGGACCATCAGCCGTCGCTGGGCGACGACCTGGAGCCTGCCGGCCCCCGCGATGGCCAGCTGCTTCTGTGCGTGGCCGAGCGCGATGACATGCAGCCGCCCACCGGGCTGGTAGCGGTTGAGTTCACGGGCGAGGGCGTACGCCTTGTAGACCGAAGCGGCGTTCGTGTACGGAGCGCCGGTGAAGTGGACGAAGTCGCAGTGCAGTCCGCGGCGCATCGCCCGGTAGGCCGCCACGGGCGAGTCGTAACCGCCGGAGAGCAGTACCAGGGCGCGTCCGCTGGAGCCCACGGGCAGTCCGCTCGGTCCCTGGTGACGGCTCCAGGAGACGTAGCTCTCCTTGTGGTCGATCTCGACCGAGATCAGTACGTCCGGGTTGGAGAGGTTCACCGGCAGGGGGCCCAGGGCTTCCCGGACGCGGGCCCCGAGAAAGCGCTCGAACTGCGAGGAGGTCATCTCGAAGTTCTTGTTCCGCCGCTTGACCCGCACGGCGAAGCTGATTCCCGGCCGTTCCGTACGAGCGGCGGCCAGCGCCTCCACAGCCGTCTCGGTGATGTCCGACACGGTGCTCGGAACGCGCAGGGCAGGCTCCACCGAGTTGAACCCGATCACCCGGCGGGCGCGCTCCACGAGGTCCTCCAAGGGAACCTCGCCGCCGAGTACGGTCACGTTCTGGCCGGACTTGATCCATGTGGAACCGCCGATACCGCGCAGGGCGCCACGGAGGTTGTCGTGCAGCCGCTCGGTGAACACATGCCGGTTGCGGCCCTTGAGGAAGACCTCACCATGCTTGAGCAGGACACAGGGCCCGCTCGGGCGGGGTGCTCTGGGGGAGGGGATGGCGGGCATGCTCGGTTCGCCGGGCACGAAACTCTCCTTCGCGAGTCGTCGTGAGGGCCGGCGCCGGGCCGCGAACGGGGCGGGGGCCCGCCCGTCCCCGCTCTGCGCAGGGCTGGGTGGAACACACCACTCGCTCAGCGGTCCCGCTACCGGGACGCGTGGAACCGTGCGTGGTGATCGCACCCCGCACGAGCAGTGGCAGGTCTTCGGACTCGTGAGCACACCCCGGAGGACGGGACACCTACTGACCGTCGCTTCCCAGGTCACACGCGGGCCCAGTGCTTCATGACGGCGATCGTTCCCACTCACCGCTGCGAGGCAGTCCCGGATTCCCACCGGGTTCCCTCTTGCGACACCCCGCCTGGCGGGCGGGGCGAACCAGCTGCCGGTCCAGGGTAGACAAGGTGGCGGGCATTCAGTGAACCAGACCTTGGCTGTCCACTTTGGGCCGGGACGGCCGGTTCAAGAGGCTATTGGGTATTCTGAGGAAGAGGGCCGCTGACCCGTAGGTTCAGGGTCTGTACGTTGTGGGCGTTACGGCATCGAATACGCGCCTTACCGCACGTGCGGTTTTTCAGCACGCAGAATGTCCGGTATCGCGGAGCCTTTAACTTCCGCTGCTCGATGTGGGCGCTGGGCTGCTTAAGGTGCATCTCCAGCAGTTTTCCTCAACCACCATTTCTGTGGTGGAGAGTGAAAGAAGCTCGGCCTCCACAGTGGTGCAAGGACCGGCCGTCCAGGCGCGCAGACGTCCCACCGCCGCATCGAGCATGTAGACCGGTGCACAGGCACCCCTCGGGGCGAGCCTGGAGAGCGGCCCCTGCACGCGACGTTCACCAGAGTCGGCGTCAGATCCGGTGGGCATACTGCTTTCGCGCAGTGTAGGAGCGAGGAGGGGAGAGTGTGTTGGACGGGACGCCGGAATCACGTCATGGCCGTGGCTGGAGTGAGGCAGAGGACGCCACGCTCGTCGACGGCGTACGCGAGGGGTTGGACCAGCAGCAGCTCGCCGAGAGACTCGGCCGCTCTCCTGCCTCCGTCCTCTACCGGCTGGAACAGTTCGCTCTGCCGGCCGCTTCGGACGACAACGACCCGCTGGAATGGCTACGAGTCCGGCTTGCTGACGACCCCGCATACGCGTGGCGGAATGTGCGCGACGAACGCCTCCACGAACGACAGCAACGGCGCAGGCATAACCGTCGGCGCACCTCCCGCCCCTCGCCCACCGCCGCCGCAGTGGACGAGGTACTGAACGACTGGCAACGAACGACCGGCCACACACTGCGCCCTGAGAGGCGTGAAGCCTTCCACGCCCGCCACGCAGCGCAAGACCTCGCTGCCGTGGCCGTGCCGGTGCGGCGGGCAACCGCCGAGCGCCTGTGGCAGAAGGACGCCCGATTGCTGCTGGATGACTGGTTACTGGAGTCCCTGTGCCCCGGTTCCTCGGACCTGCCGGCCGACTGGAGCGCGTTCACCGAGCATGACGCCAACACGGTGCTGATCCTGCGGGAACTCGTCGCCGCGGCTGTAGCGGAAATCCCCTCCGATCGGGATCGGGAGGTCATGTCCCGCCGCCTGGGCCAGCATGACCAGCCGGCGCAAACACTCCGACAGGTAGGCGAGGCCCTTGGCGGAACCGGCGAACGGGCCCGCCAGCTGCAGGAGCGAGCGCTCCGGTACATGGCCAGGTCGAGGCGGGCGCCAGCCTCCCGGAGGCTTGGCACGCTACTCGCCGAACTGAGCGGCATCGACGTCACTCCATCGGACACCGAGCCCTCAAGCGGCGAACGCCTCTTCGACCTGGCCGAGATCCTCCTGCCTGCTCTGGATGCGAGATACGCGGTTCCGCTGCTTGCCCGCTTGGCCGGCGCCGCCAAGGAACACGCAGACAACCTAGGGGCCGAAGTCACGATCGTGCGTAAGCAGCGAGACACTGCCGCCCGCCGTGAAGCCGCGAGGCAGGGACGCGTAGACCGCGCCACACAACGCTGGGCTGCCCTGGCTGAGGACATCACGTGGTTCGGGACGCCACAACAACCGCCGCCCGCACCAGGGGAGTTGCACGCGCTCCGTGATGCGAACAAAGACGATGAATACTCGGGAACCTGGCACTGCCCCAAACTGAACCGGGACGTGGCCTACGAGTCCAGCATAGAGCGGCAGGTGATCCAACTCCTCAGCTTCGCACAACAGGTCGCGTACTACCAGGAACAACCCCTCACCATCAGGTACCAGTTCGCAGGCAAGCAGTACACCTACTACCCGGACCTGCTTGTGGCCACCTCTGACGGACGCTGCCTCCTCATCGAAGTCAAACCCGTATACGAGATGGCCATCGCCATCAACATAGCCAAATACTGGGCAATGGAAGAGTTCTGCCGCGAAAGAGGATGGGGCCTGCTGACGACCGACAGCGTCCGCACCCGCAAACATCTCGAAAACCGCTCGACCGATCCACGACTGGAAGCAGCACTCAGCACCGCCCTGGCCGAGCACGAAGAACTCACCTGGCCCCAAGTACACGCCGCGATCGGGTCCATACCACTCGATTCCATGGACCTGGCAGCGCTCATCCTGCAGCACGGCTGGACATGGCACACCCGCCCCTACCGACTGCGAGCGACCGGCACCACCAGCTCAAACCGGCCACCGAAACCGACTGCTCCCAGTCCTCAGCCGACACCGGTAGACATGAAGTCGGATGGCGGCACCTCCTGACCGACCTTGCCTGGGCCTACCGCAAGAACACCTGGCGCCAGACCTGCCACGACCTGGGCATCGGTCCCCGCGGGACGCGTCCCTGGCGACCCCAGACGAACGGCAAGGTCGAACGCTCCCACCGCACCCTGCTCGACGAATGGGCCTGCCAGCCGCCCTACACCTCAGACACCGAGCGGCAGGCAGCGTTTCCCGACTGGCTGGACTGGTGCAACTACCACCGACCCCACACCGGAATCAGCGGCCACACCCCAGCAAGCCACGTCACCAACCTCTCCGAACAACACACCTAGTGACCTGAGTCAGAGATTCGTCGTTGGTTGGGTATGAGTCGTCCGGGTCCGAAGATTCCGCCGTTGTCGGTGACCGATGCGCAACGGGCT